>DATLUO010000128.1 GCA_035533075.1 Pirellulales bacterium
GGGGCCGCCCATCATGTAGGCGCTCATCTGGTATCCGCCGCTGTCGGTGCAATCGGCCAGGAGTCCGGGCGCGGCGACGTTGAGGGTGCCGGCGCTGGAGGCGTCGTAATTGGCGTCGTTGGCGGTGATGGAGAGCATCGCGCGGGCTTCGAGTTGTTCGAGCAAGGCGGGACGGCGGCCGCGGCCTTTCTCTTTGCGGCGTGACGGCAGGAAATCGCCGCGAAGGAACGTGGCGATGAGGTTGAAGAGGGGGCTTGGGCCTTTGGTCCCGGCTCTCGGTTTTCGCGCGGGCGATTTGCCCATCTTCGCGGCGTCCAGGGGGTGCAATAGCATGGGTCGGCCTTGGGGTGCGGTTTCAATAGGGCGGTCGTGACATGTCAGGCCAGACAACGACGTCCGGCCCTGACTTATGCCTCTCGAGCTGTTCCACGCGCGCTTGCGGTGCCGGGCTTGCAAGCAGCCCGCCACCAGGTGTTCCTATCTATGTAAAGACGCTGGCCCAGGAAAAATGTGCGCGAAATCTGCCTGCGACGGAGAATTTTTTTCGGCACGCGGACTGCGACAGTAAGCTAGCGGCTGTTCCTGAGAACGCGGGGCGGGCCGTTTGCATTGGCCCTGTTCGGCAACGCTTGCGAGTTGTGCGCCAGCGATTATGCTACAAGGCGCACGTTATGCGCGAAATGACCAATCGAAAATCCAAAATCCCATGTCGCTTGCTCCACTTCTCCTGTTCTTGTTCGCCACCCCGCCGGTATCGCTTTTCGACGGCAAGACCTTCGATGGTTGGGAGGGCGACACGAAGAAAACGTTTCGCATCGAGAGCGGGGCCATCGTCGGTGGCAGCCTTAACGAAAAGGTGCCGCGCAACGAGTTCCTCTGCACGACCAAAGAATATGGCGACTTCGAGTTGCGGCTGAAGTTCAAAGTGCTGGGCAAGGGCGCCAATGCCGGCGTTCAAATCCGCAGCCGCCGAGTGCCGAACCACCACGAAATGATCGGCTACCAGGCCGATTTGGGCCAGGACTGGTATGGCAGCCTCTACGACGAATCGCGGCGCGCCAAGATGCTCGCCCTGGCCGATCCGAAAGTGATCGCCGAATCGCTCAAGCCCGACGAGTGGAACGATTACACGATTCGCTGCCAAGGCAATCGCATCCAGCTTTGGATCAACGGCCGTCAGACGGTCGACTTCACCGAGCCGGACGAGGCCATCGAGCAGCGCGGGCTGATCGGCCTGCAGATCCACGGCGGCCAGCCCAGCGAAGCCTGGTATAAAGACATCGTCATCGAAGAGCTCGACTCGAAGTGACGCTGCCGCCATCGGTCCGCTGCTGCTTGTTCGACGCGGTGGGCACGCTGATCCGTCCTCGTCCGCCGGTGGGCGTGGCCTATCACGAGGCCGCTCGCCGTTACGGGTGTTCGTTGTCCGGCGAGGAGATCGGCGCGCGGTTTCGCCTGGCCTTCCGCCGCCAGGAAAGCCTGGACGCCGCTGCCAACGGCGGCGCCACCGACGAGGCCCGCGAACGGCGGCGCTGGCAAACGATCGTCGCCGAGGTGTTTGACGACCTGGCGGACACGACGGCGCTGTTCGACGATCTATGGTCGCACTTTGCCGACCCGCGCCACTGGCGCCTGTTCGACGACGTGGCCGAAACCTGGCGGGCCCTCGCCGCAAAAGGCATTCGCTTGGGCGTCGCATCGAACTTTGATGCCCGCCTGCGGGGCGTTTGCGCCGGGCTTCCGCCGCTCGATCGTTGCAGTTCGCTGTTCGTCTCGTCGGAGCTTGGCGTTCGCAAACCGTCGCCCGACTTCTTTCGCCGGATTGAACGCGCGCTCGGCTTGCCGTCGGAACAGATCGCGCTGGTTGGCGACGATTGGAACAACGATTATCTCGCGGCCCAGGCGGCCGGTTGGCGCGCCATTTATCTCGATCGCGGTTCTCAACCGCCTGCGACGGCAGGTCCGATACAATCGCTCCGTGCGTTGATCGGTTTTGGTGAACAACGGTAGGGTGGGAACGAGCGAGCTTGCGAGCGCCGGCCCACCGCCAAAGGGTTCAGGGTTCAGGGTTCAGAAACACTTGAATTGGCCTTTGCCTGACGCCCGACGCCTGACCGCAACTTTTCCTTGGCTGCGCTCTGTAAGGGCCACCGGTAGGAACACTGCAGCCTCTGACGGCGTTTCGCCGAAGAGCCTTCTAGCGCATCGAACGGATGCTCGGCGCTGAGATTCACGCCGTTGCGGCGGGCCGTTGGCCGGGCCGGGCGGCAACAAGGAAGAATCGTTCCGGAACGAACATGGCGGTTCGCCGGAAGCAAGCCGAGGAATGGCCATGCCCGCACTCCGTCTCTTCGATTGGCGGTCCCTTTTCGCTCTCTCCGTCGCCGTCGCGCTGGCGCTGGGCGGCTGTGCCGGTCCGACGGGCAGCTTCACCCTGTTTCCGACGGGCGACTTTCTGCTCGATTCGACCAAAGAGTTGCGGCAGCCCGTGCCGGCTCAGGCGGTCGCGCCGCGCGAGCTCGACAAAACGGTCATCGCAGCCTACGTCATCCAACCGGGCGACGTGTTGCTGGTCGAACCGATCGCGCTCGACTCGCCGCTCCGCTTCCCGGCCGATCAGACGGTGCTGCCCGACGGCACCATCGACTTGGGCCGCTTCGGGCGGCTGGTCGTAGCGGGTAAGACGTTGGAACAGATCGAGACCAACGTGAGGGAGGCCGTCAAGGCGATCGAGAAAGACGCCGGGGCCGTCAACGTGCGGTTGGTCGATCCGCAAAGCGCCGTCTATTACGTCTTGGGCGAGGTCACGTCGCCCGGCTCGTACCCCTTCGTCGGCCGCGAAACCGTGCTCGACGCCATCCTGGCAGCCGGCGGACTGACCGGCAAAGCATCGCCCTGCAACATCATTCTCAGCCGGCCGGCAGCGCCGTGCGGCTGCCGCACCGTGATACCGATCTGTTACAAGCACATCGTGCAGCAGGGCGATACGACGACGAATTACCAGGTGATGCCGGGCGACCGAATCTACGTCGCGACGCGCACGCTGTGGGAGAGCCTCAACCCGTGCGCCAATCGGCTCGATTGCCCGCTCTGTCGCGGCAAGCAATGTCCCTGTCCCGGCGCCTGCGCCGTGGGCACCTCGCCGTCGACGACGTACGCTTTGCCCGTCGCTGGCGCGCCTGCCGGCACGGCGGTCGAAGCGTTGCCACCGCCCGCGATGGGCAAGGAGATCGTGATTGACGACCGGCCGGTCGATAGTGCTTCACCGACGTTGGCCAAACCGGTGGTCAGCGATCCGTTCGCGAACCCGTTTGGCGATTGAGCTACTCCTGCTCCGGTTCGCCCGCTTCATCCCGTTTGGGCATTTCGACTTCCTCCTGTTTCGGCATTTCGAAATGCCAGGCTTCCACGGCCTTGTCGGTGGCCACGATCAGCGCCGGCCGGCCCTCGAGTTGGGCCACGGCCAGGCCGCTCGCCGCGGCGCCGTTGTTGAAGTGGTCGATCAAGGTGCCGTCGATGCCCACGATGTGAATCGATCCGTCGGCCGCCGCGATCACCCATTGCCCGATCTCGCCGCCCAGCAAGTTGCCCGACGATACCATCTCCAGCGTGATGTGCTGAGGTACGCCCACGGGCAGCGCGTAGCTCCAAAGCTCTTCGCCCCGCGGCGAAAGACCCACCGCCGCGTCGTACAAGGGCTTGTTCGGCCCAGGCGATTTCACGGCGATGGCGCACCACTCCGAAGTTCCGTCGCCGTCGAGATCGGCCGTGTAAATCAGCCGCACCCCCAATGTGTCAGGCAAAGCGATCGGCGGCCGTTCGCTTCCGTTGGCGTCGATGGGCAACACCGCGCCCTGCCCCACCAACAACTGCCGCTGACCGTGACTGTTGGGCTCGGTGACGGCCAGCCGCAGCACGGTCTCTGCGGCGGTACGGTTCCACCAGAGGCGCTCTCCATCCAAGGCGACGCAGTGGACGCCTACCCACCGGAGATAGCCGACGAGCATCTCAAGCTGGCCGTCGCCCTCCATGTCGGCTAAGAGGGCGTCGGCAATCTCCGGATGGTCGCCGGATTCCGGAAAGCTCAGCAGCCGCTTCCAATCGGCGTCGAACAAATGCACCTGCTGCACGCCGGGTTGCGAGCCGAGGAAATACCGGTTGCCGGCCCCGTCGATCGCCGTTCGCAGGAACGTCACGGCGGCGTCCTTCCGCTCTGGAAGCTCGAGCTCGTGCCTGGCCGAAACTTTTCCGTCGGCGCCGATTTCGGCCACGCTCCGCACGCCGTCGATCACAAACAACCGGTCGCTCTCCGAATCGTCGTGGGCGACGAGCATGTTGCCGGGTTGCTTCAGCTCCGAGCAGTTCCAAAGACGCGTTCGCCGCAGCAGATCCGGCTCGCTGGGCGGCGCGATCTTGCCCATGCCCGACGCCGCCCGCTGCTCTTCTTCGGATTCTTCCGCGTTTTGCCAAGCGAAACCGGAGTAGAACAAGTAATTCGGGGCTTTTTCGGGGGCTTCCAAAACCAGATCGCCGCCCTCCAGCAGCGTCTTGAGGCTCTTGGGCAACGCGGTGTCCTGGTTCGGATATAACCCACTCACATGTTCTTGCAGCGTGCCGTCGGCCCCTAAAATCACCGTGGTCCAGACCATTTGCAGGCCGAACGACCGCTGGGCCGTCTCGAGCGAGACACGGGCGATCGGCAGCGATAAATGGGCCTTGGTGAAGGTGTCTTGCAGTTGCTCGTCGGAAATCTCGTCCGGATCGGTGTTGACGGTCAGGAAGACGATCGCGTCGTTGTCTTGGTAGCGTTTGCGGATTCGCTCGAAGCCGGCCAGATCGTCGTAGTTGAAAGGCAAGTCGTCCCGCTGCCAGAATTTGATGACCACGATCTTGTCGGCCAGCGATTCGCGCGTGATCACCCGGCCGTCGAGCGAGCGCAGCTTGAATCTAGGAATGCGCGAGCCCATGCGCACGGCTTCGAACCGCTTGACCAACTCGGCGCCTTTGGGCACCTGGAACTGAAACCAGGCATCGTCGACCGGCGGATCGAGCCGCGCGCCTTCGATTTCGGCGGTGATCGTCATGTCGGTGATCTCATCCAGGTAGGGTTCGAGGACCCGCCGCCAACCTCCGGACGGGTACTCGACCCGCCGCACCACGAAAGTTTTCTCGTCGACCCACAGTACCGTCGACCCTTCGCGCCGATCGATTCGCACGCGGTAGCAGGTGTCGTCGCCGATCTTTTCAGACGGATCGAGCCGCGGCGCTTCGGCGTTGAACACGAGCGTGGGTAAAGGCTTGGGGTCCAAAAAGAAGGCCAGCGGCACGGAACCGACGATCTTGTTCAGCGCCTTGCCCAGGACCGGATCTTTGTACACCGCGGCGGGCGACAACTCCTCGGGCGCCGCATAGTTGAGCACTTCGCCCGGCGCTTCGTCGATCGTGGCGTAAAAGGTCCGGCCGTCGCAGACAACGTGCGCGTCGTAGGCCCGCATGCGGAGCTTGTTTGGACCGGAAAGAGCGAGCGAGAATTCGCTGCTCTGGCTGACGACCTCGCCGTTCCACCTGAACCGCACCAGCAGTTTGCCGGTGTCCTGATAGCTGTCCGCGTTATGATAGGCCTCGACCACCCGTTCCAGGACCGCTGCCGCGTTGCGAGGCGGTCCGGGGTCTTTCGGTTGAGGCTTGGCTTCGGTGCTGCTACTGCAGCCGCCGGCCAGCAGCGCCGCCAGCGCAAGCGTGCCGGTGGCGGCCAACACGACGGAGCCGGCAACGGCGATGGAATACGCTCGGCTTGAGCGCGGGCCAAATAAACCGGACATGGCGTTTTCCCCCTGCGGATTTTGACAAAACGGCTTCGGTTCTCAAAACCGATTGCGACGTTTGATTCCCTTATCGTAATCGTAGCTTGGCTTTGCGCCAAAGGCCCTGCTTCGGGGTTCGAGGATGCCCCGGCCGCATCGGCACGGTATAATAATTGCCGAAGACACGACTGCGCCGGCAGCCGTTTGCCGGCGCAAACCGAAACCCCCAGTGAGACTAGCCTTGGTTATTCTAGCCGCGGTGGCACAAGTCGTTAGGCAGGTTAAGCGTCTTTCCCGTAGGCATGTGCCCCGCAAGATAAGTTGGTCGGTTGTGGCGGCGGGCCTGCTGTCGGTCATCGGTCTGTCCGTCTGGCTGCACCAGTTTTACGCAATCCGTGCCTTCGGGAAAACAGCGATTGTGCGGCCCGAGCCGGGCGGCACGCTGTTGATCTGCGGGGGCGGCAAGTTGCCCGACGAACTGCGGCGGCGGTTTTATGACCGGGCCGGCGGCGACAACGCACGAATCGTGGTCATACCGGGCCTCTATGTGGGCGACGACGACGAGCTTTCGGCGGCGTTTCTGGAGCCGTGGCAGCGGTTGGGCGTGCGGTCGGTGCAGCTGATCAGCGCCCGCTCGCCGCAGTTGGCCAACGCGGCCGCGATCGTCGGCGTGGTGGCCCGCGCCACGGGCGTGTGGCTGGGCGGCGGCGACCAGGAATGGCTGGCCGCGACCTATTCGGGCACGGACGTCGAGCGCGAGATCAAGCGCGTGCTCCAGCGGGGCGGCGTGGTGGGCGGCAGTTCGGCCGGCGCGGCCGTGATGTCGCCCTTGATGATCGCCGGCGGCCGCTGCGACGCGGTCGAAGCCAGCGGGCTGGGCCTCTGGCCCGACTCGGTGATCGACCAGCATCTTCTCAAGCGTAATCGCTTGAACCGGCTGCTGGGTGTGGTGAATGCGCACCCGGAGGTGATCGGCTTCGGCGTCGACGAGCGAACGGCGTTGGAAGTCAGCTTGCGCAACAATCGGTTGAGCGTGATCGGCGATTCCTACGTCGTGGCCTGCATCCCCAGTGCCCGCGACCGGCTGGCCCGCGTCGAGATTCTCAAGCGTGGCGATGAGACTACGCTGCTGGCCTTGCGCGAGTCGGATCTGGTCATTTCGCCCCGCGACGAATTCGACGAATACCTCGCCGCCGCCGCGGAGTGAGGGGGCGTCGCCACCGCAAAACCAACCGCACTTGAAGTTTGCCGCCGGCGCTGTAGAATAACTACAACAGCGTCAGGATAAACTTGCCCCTATAACGGCTTGCGCGATGGCCACGAATGCTTTTGGAAGCCTGCTCAAAAAACTGCGGCTCGCGAGCGGCGTAACGATGCGTGAATTCTGCCTGAGACACGGACTGGATCCGGGCAACTACAGTCGCTTGGAGCGCGGTTTGTTTCCGGCCCCGCAAAAAGAGGAACTGCTAACGAAGTATGCTGAGGCACTGGGACTGAAGCGCGGCAGTGACGAATGGCTTGAATTCTTTGACGTAGCGGCCGCGTCGCGTGGAGAGCTGCCGCGCGATCTGCTCGGCGACGAAGAATTGGTGGGTAAGCTGCCTGCTTTGTTCAGAACCATTCGAGGCAAGCCCGTCTCGGCAGAGCAATTGGACGCCCTGATCGACCGGATTAGGGAATCGTAATGGGCATTCGGGCACCAATCTATCGGCTCGATGACATTCGGCGAGCCGCCGCACGCTTTCTTGAGGAGCACCATCCAGAAGGTACGGTGCCTGTGCCCATCGAGTGGATCATCGAGCAGCGATTCGGCATGGACATCGTGCCGATGCCCGGCCTCAAGAGGGCATTCGAGATCGATGCTTACATCACGAGCGACCTTGCAGAGATTCGCGTTGACCTCGACGTATACTCATCCTTTGAAACTCGTTACAGGTTCAGCCTGGCGCACGAACTCGCCCATAAGTTGCTTCACGCGGAGGTTTTCTCGCAACTGCGTTTTGAAGGACTCGAAGAATGGAAAAAGGCGCGGGAAGGAATCTCCGAGCGCGAATATCGTTTTATTGAATGGCACGCAAATGCGTTTGCGGGGCTCGTGCTCGTGCCGCCTGATGCGCTCGCAAAGCAGTTTGAAGCCGCCAAGCGACGCTTAACGCAGATTGGTCTTTCGATCGAAGAGGCGACTCCGGCGGCGTGGGATACCCTGCAGTCGTGGGTCGGCGACGCGTTTAACGTGTCTGGTGCGGTAATCGATCGGCGCGGGCGGGACGACGGCCTTTGGGTATCGGAGTAAACCCTTCACTCGCTATACTGCGGTTTTTCCGCGGCACGTTCCTATCTTTGCTAGACTGTTGACGACTATGGCTGAACTTTGCGACATCGGACTGATCGGACTCGCCGTGATGGGCGAGAACCTGGCCCTGAACATCGAGAGCCGCGGCTATCGCGTGGCCGTCTTCAACCGCACCACCAGCGTCGTCGACGACTTCACGGCCGGCCGGGCGAAAGGCAAAAAGTTCGTCGGCTGCCATTCGGTCGAAGAACTGGTCGCCGCACTGGCCCGGCCCCGCAAGGTGTTGCTGATGATCAAGGCCGGGCCGGCCGTCGATGCCGTCATCGAGCAACTCTTGCCGCTGCTGTCGCCGGGCGACGTGCTGATCGACGGCGGCAACACGCACTTCGCCGATACCGAGCGGCGCACGAAGTACGTCGAGTCGAAGGGACTGCTGTTCATCGGCACCGGCGTATCGGGCGGCGAGGAAGGCGCGCTGAAGGGACCCAGCATGATGCCCGGCGGCAGTCCCGATGCCTGGCCGCTGGTCAAGCCGATCTTTCAGGCCATCGCCGCCAAGGTCGGGCCGAACCACGATATTCCCTGCTGCGAATGGGTCGGCCCGCGCGGGGCCGGGCACTACGTGAAAATGGTCCACAATGGCATCGAGTACGGCGACATGCAGTTGATCTGCGAAGCCTACTTCATGCTCAAACAGGCGTTGGGCCTTTCGAACGCCGAGCTTTACGACGTGTTCGCCGAGTGGAACCGCGGCCAACTCGACAGCTATCTCATCGAGATCACGCGCGACATTTTCAGCGTCAAAGACCCGGACGGCAAAGGCGACCTGGTCGACCTCATCCTCGACAAGGCCGGGGCCAAAGGGACGGGCAAGTGGATGAGCCAGTTGGCCCTCGATCTCGGGGTGCCCAGCACGCTCGTGACCGAGGCGGTCTACGCTCGCAGCCTCTCGGCGCTGAAGGACGCCCGCCTGCGGGCCAGCAAGGTGCTGAAAGGTCCCACCGGCAAGTACCAGGGCGACAAGAAAGCGTTCGTCGCAGCCGTCAGGCACGCGCTCTATGCCTCGAAGATATCGAGCTATGCCCAGGGCTTCGTGCAACTGCAGGCGGCGGCGGCCGAGCACGATTGGCCGCTCGACTACGGCAGCATCGCGCTCTTGTGGCGCGGCGGCTGCATCATTCGGGCACGCTTTCTGGAACGCATCAAAGAGGCCTTCGACGCCGATCCGAAGTTGGAAAACCTGTTGCTGGCGCCGTATTTCACCAAGGCGGTCGACGAAGCTCAGGCCGCCTGGCGGCACGTCGTGAGCACCGCCTTCGAGCTCGGCATTCCGGTCCCCGCCTTCTCGACGGCGTTGACCTACTACGACGGCTATCGCACCGCGCGGCTGCCCGCCAACCTGTTGCAGGCCCAGCGCGATTACTTCGGGGCCCACACTTACGAGCGCATCGACAAGCCGGGCACGTTTCACTCCGACTGGATCCGCCTGCGCAAACAGCCATGAACTATCGCATCGGTATCCTCGGCCGCACCGGCCGCGGCGACTACGGTCACGCCACCGACGAGGCCTTCGTCGGACTTCCCAATTGCCAAACGGTCGCCGTCGCCGATGACGACAAGGCCGGCTTGGCCGCCATGGCCAAGAAGCACAACGTGGACCAGGCGTATGCCGATTACCGCGAGCTGCTCGACAAGGCCAGGCCCGACATCGTCGTCATCGGTCAGCGGTGGCTCGACCGGCATCGCGACATGGCGGTGGCCGCGGCCGAGCGCGGCATTCATGTCTACATGGAAAAGCCCTTTTGCCGCACGCTGGCCGAGGCCGACGAGATCGTCACCGCGGGCGAGCGGACGCACGCCAAGCTGGCGTTGGCCCATCCCACGCGCTACAGCCCCAAGCTCGCGACCGTCAAGCGGCTGATCGACGAAAGGGCGATCGGCAAGGTGCTCGAATATCGTGGCCGCGGCAAGGAAGACCGTCGCGGCGGCGGCGAAGACCTATGGGTCTTGGGCACGCACGTCATGGACGCCATCCGCGCATTGGCCGGGCATCCGGCATGGTGCTTTGCGCGTGTGACCAGCGGCGGGCATCCGATCACCAAAGCCGACGTGGTTGAGGGCGCCGAGGGAATCGGCCCGTTGGCGGGCGACGCGGTGACGGCCATGTACGGCCTGCCAGGCGGGGCGACGGCCTATTTCCAGTCGGTCAGAAACATGGCCGGCAAAGGTTCGCGTTATGGCCTGCAAATCTATGGTTCGGCGGGCATCTTCGAGGTCCTGGAAGGAACGATGCCCTCGGTGAAGTACCTCGGCGATCCGAGTTGGTCGCCCGGCCGCAGCAAGTCGGCCTGGCAAGACGTTTCGACCGCTGGCATCGGCAAGCCGGAAACGCTCACCGACAGCCTGTGGCAAAACCGTCATCGGCCGGCGGCCCTCGATCTATTGCAGGCCATCGAAGAAGACCGCCAGCCGCTGTCGAGCGCTTACGAAGCGCGCGGCGCGACGGAGATGATTGTCGCCGTGTTTGAGTCGCACCGCGTCGGCGGTCCGGTCGAGTTGCCGTTGAAGAACCGGCGAAACCCGCTGACGATCCTCAAGTGAAGTCTCGTTGTCGGCCGTTTCCACGGCACTCCTGCTCTGTCATTCGTCGATTGATGGATGCAGCGGTAGGGTGGGACCAGCGAGCTTGCGAGCGCCGGCCCACCGATACCGACGTCGTCTTCATGGTGGGCCGGCGCTCGCAAGCTCGCTGGTCCCACCCTACGAAGGTTTGCGCCGTCGATCAATGGAGGGGTGACAGAGCACTACCGCGCACCGCTCTTCATCACGCGCTCGGCTTCGCGGAGACCGGAGAAGCACGCGCCGTGGCCCAGCCGCAGGTCGAGTCCGTGGGCCAGATGCTCGACGATACGATCGAATCCGCCGACGACGAGCAGGTCGTCCCAATCTTCGTCGAAGCCGCCGTCGAACCAGGCCAGCGACAACTCGTCGAGTTCCGCTCCGTATTCACACGCCAGCACGCGCATGGCCCAGCGCTCGACGCGGCGACGCTCGGTCTGCACGTTCGGCACGAACGAATGCTCCCGCAACGCGTCGGCCACGCTGAGCGAGTTGGCCGCCTTTCGACCGGCCTCCGCTTCACGCTTTGCCCGTCGCCAGGCGCCCGCAATCAAGTCTTCCAGCCGGTCGGAAACGTCCTCCGCTTCATCGTCGTTGATTCTCGATCCGTTGGCGTCGTAGAGCGCGACGGAAGCATAGTCGATCGCGTTGACGGGTATCTGCCATTGCCGGGCCAGCGGCGTCAGCGGATTGCGTTTTGCCAGCTCGATCGACGCCGCGCCAAGCTCGCCCAACTCGGCCCGACTGCAACCGATTGGGAAAAAAGCGTGCCAGTGGTTAACATAAGGCGTTATGTCCCACGCAACTCTGGCCGCCGAATTCGTCGCCAACCGCCCGCGTGCCCAGTGGCACGATCAGGCGTTGTGGTTTGTTCGCTCCAAACGCGATAAAGCGGCCCATACCGTGCCCGAATGGGAGCTGCTTCGCGACACGGCGGCCCAAATCAAGGCCCATACCGTTTCGCACCTTGCCGATTACCTGGAGCAATTCGCCGAGCAAGCCGAACGGCTGGGCGCCAAGGTGCATTGGGCCCGGCATGCGGCCGAGCATAACGAGATCGTGCTGGGCATTCTCCAGAGCCACGACGTGAAGCGGGTAGTGAAGAGCAAGTCGATGCTCACCGAAGAGTGCCACCTGAATCCGTTTCTCGAACGGCATGGCATCGAGGTGGTCGACACCGACCTGGGCGAGTGGATCGTGCAGTTGCGCGGCGAGCCTCCCAGCCACATCGTGCTGCCGGCCATCCACATCAAAAAGGAAGAAGTCGGCCAGCTCTTCCACGAACGGCTGGGCACGCAGGCCGGGGCGAGCGAGCCGAAGTATCTGGCCGAGGCCGCCCGGCGCAAGCTGCGGGAGTGCTTCATGCAGGCCGATGCGGGCATCACCGGCGTCAACTTCGCCGTGGCCGAGACGGGCGGCTTCGTCGTCTGCACGAACGAAGGGAATGCCGACTTGGGAGTCTCGCTGCCCAAGCTGCACATCGCCTGCATGGGCATCGAAAAACTGATTCCGCGGGCCAAAGACATCGGCGTCTTTTTGCGGCTCTTGGCCCGTTCCGCCACCGGGCAGCCGATCACGACCTACTCCTCGCACTTTCATGGTCCTCGGCCGGGCGGCGAGCTGCACATCGTGCTGGTCGACAACGGCCGCACCGAGCTGTTGGCCAGCGACGACTTTCGCAGCTCGTTGAATTGCATCCGTTGCGGCGCGTGTATGAACACCTGCCCGGTCTATCGACGCAGCGGAGGCTACAGCTATGCGGCGACGATTCCCGGCCCGATCGGCTCGATTTTGTCGCCCGCCCGCGACGCCCGCCGGCACGCCAGCCTGCCGCACGCCTGCAGCCTGTGCGGCTCGTGCAGCGACGTTTGCCCGGTGAAGATCGACATCCACCACCAACTGCTCACTTGGCGTCGCGAGATCGCCGCCCGCGGCCTGCTGCCGCTGCGGAAGCGGTTGGCCATGCGCGCGGCCGGCTTCGTGCTGCGGCACACTTGGCTCTATCAGGCGTTTGGCAAGCTGGCCCGAACGATCGGCCCGCGACTGCCGCGCTGGCTACTCTATAACCGGATGAATCCGTGGGGCAAGCAGCGCGAGCTGCCGCCGTTTCCCCGCGAGAGTTTCCGCGAGCTGTACCGGCGGAGGAATTCCCCGTAGGGTGGGGCCAGCGAGCTTGCGAGCGCCGGCCCGCCGACTTCTCGACAACTCCAGCAGTCGCAGGGGGCCGTTTCTGACCCGCACCGCTCGTCGAGAACGCGGCGGTAACCCCCCACCATAGGCCAACTGTCGGATTCCGACAGTTGAGCAGGCGTTCCCCGTCCCTCCGGCGAGCCAAGCGAGGGTCGTCGCGATCTAAACACTTGTGAAAAACAGGCGTGGTTCAAATCACGTGGATGCAGGGTAACAGTTCCCGGGGACGGAGAGCGCCGCCCCGTGACGTAACATCTGACGCACCATACGTTTCTGGCAGGAGACTGCCCGCGACTCCGGCGGGAACTGTTACCTTGCTTTGAACCACGCCGAAAAACAAAAGCATTCAGCGTCATGGCCTAGCGGCAACACCAATCGCGACATGCCTTTACGGCCATGCGCGAACGCATCAACGTTCGCTTATAAAAGCTTTTATGCCCGCAGTAAGTTGTCAAAGACCCGCGGCGACGCTTGAGCGTCGCGCTGCCCAACTCGTCACGAAGGGGCTGGCGTCGGACCGCCGCCCTCGTGCTCATCATCGCCAGGCGATGTGTTCTCAGCAGCCGAACGGCGGGCGGTGCGGCCGCCTCGCCGTCGGCGAATTACCGTTGCGGAAAAACAATGACCGTTGTCAAAAACAAAAATCGTCTCAGCAGAATCCTTGCCCTAAAGCCATTGCGCCACCCAGGTTGCGGCAATGCCAATTCAACCTGCAAAACCGTGGCCGCAACGGTAAATCTGGGGGGTGCGGCTGATTTTGGATTTTCGATTTCGGGATTTTGGATTGGCGGTCGCCATCGCTCATTTTTCTGTCTGGTAATCTTTCTGTCGTTCCTTTCGTTCTACCGC
>DATLUO010000129.1 GCA_035533075.1 Pirellulales bacterium
TGCTGCGCACACGGCGGACCGCGGCGATTGCTGCGCCAGTATTCCTGCTTCCATAAACTCTACGAAACGCTAGCATGCGCCTTCCACGCCCCCGCTAAAGCCGGATAAAATCTCGTGCCGAACAGGATTGCCACGGAGGGCGTCCCCTACAGATTCTGTTTCATCCTTCATCCTTCATCCTTCATCCTTCCGAACATGGAATGGCAACATCCCCAATGGCTGTACTTGATCCTGCCGCTAGGCGTGGCATGGCTGGCGCTTGCGCTCGGCGGGCGCCGGCGGCGACGCCAGGCCGCCGAGGCCTTCGTGGCATCGCAAATGTGGGCGCGAATCCTGCCGGCTGAGTCGCGGGTGCGGTTCTGGGTGAAATCGCTGCTACGCGAGGTGGCCTTGATCGCCGGCCTCGTGGCGCTTGCCGGACCGCGCTTCGGCACGCAATACGAAGATATCGTCCCTCGCGGCAGCGATCTCTACGTTCTGATCGACGTCTCACGCTCGATGCTCGCCACCGACGTGCCGTCCAGCCGGTTGGCGCGCGCCAAGGCCGACGTGGCGGCGCTGGTCAAGGGGCTGAACGGCGAACGAGTCGGACTGATCGCCTTCGCGGGCCAGGCGGTGGTGAAGTGCCCGCTGACGGCCGATTACGACGCCTTCCGCCGGTCGCTCGACGAGCTCGACCCGGCGAGCGCGCCGCGCGGCGGCACCGCGATCGGCGACGCGATCCGAAAAGCGCTCGAAGTCTTTCATGCCAAGGCCGAACGCGACCAGGCGATGCTCTTGATCACCGACGGCGACGATCAGCAATCGTACCCCCTGGAGGCGGCCACCGTGGCCGCCGAACGGCACGTCACGATCTTCACCGTCGGCCTGGGCGACTCCGACCATGGCGCGCGCGTTCCGCAAGGCGCCGATTCCGCGAGTTTCGTCGAGTACGAGGGACAACAGGTCTGGAGCAAACTGGACGGCTCGCTCCTCAAGGAAATCGCGCTGAAAACCAATGGCGTTTACGTGCCGGTTGGGACGCGGGCTTACGATCTTGGCGAACTGTACGTGGACCATCTCCAGGGAAGACGCGGTGGCGACGGGGCGCACCAGCGGCGGATCAGACGCTCGGAGCGTTTTCAGCCGTTCCTCGCGCTGGCGCTCTTCGCGCTCCTGGCGGACCTTTGCACCCCGCCGTACCGCACGGTGCCGCCGTCGTCGCAAGCCGGCGGCCCCGATGCCTCAGCAAAGCCCGCCAGCGGCAGCCACGGAGTAGCCTCTCGTACACGGCTGCCAGTTTCCGTGTTCGTCGGGCTGTTGCTCCTTTGCTGTCTTTCGGCGACCGCATCGGCTGACGAGCCTGAAGCGGCCTTCCGCGAGGGTTTGCTGTTGTATTCACAGGACGAGTTCGTTTCGGCGCGCGACAAGTTCGCCGCCGCGGCCGAGGAATTCGGCAAGGACGAAGCCGCCGACAGGGCCGCCGTGGCGGCGTTCAACGAGGCTTGCGCCGCTCATCGCCAGGGGGAAGTGGAGCAAGCGCGCACGCTGTATTTGGAGGCCGGGCTGACGCGCGAAAAGCCGCTGGCGGCGGCGGCCTACTTCAACCTGGGCACGTTGGAGGCGGAGGAGGCCCGCAAACTTGCGGGCGAGCACCCTGAAAACGCGCCGAAGGAAAGCCGCGAAAAAATCGTCGATCAATTGAAGTCAGCCATCGTGTCATTCCGCCGCAGCTTGGAGCTGCGGCCCGACGATGCGCGTGCGCGCCGCGACATCGAGCTGGTGCGGATGTGGATCAAATACTACAGCGACCAATGGAGCGAACACGATCGCCGGCAGCGGCGGCAAGAGTCGAACCTGCTCGAATTCCTCGAGTTTCTGATCCAGGGCCAGACGGCACTGCGCGAATCGGCAAAAACTCTCCCGGCGACGGCGGCGGCCGACGCCTTCGCGGAATTGAAGCAAGCGCAGGAGGAGCTTTATGACGAGATCGAGCCGCTCAAGGACAAGATCGAGTCCGACTTGAAACCACAACAGCCCGCCGGCGCGGGCACCCAACCGTCAAACACCAAGGAACTGGAAGAGGCAACGGCACTGCTGCAACAATGGGCCGACGCGGCGGGCGAGAAAATGTCTTCCGCCGCCGACCACCTCGATACGCGCCAATCCGCGCCGGCGACCGCTGAGCAACAGGCCGCCATTGACGAATTGGGGAAAATCTGGGACGCGGTCATCCCTTTTCGGCCATTGCTGGCGCGGGACCTGGCCGACCAAACGCTGATCGCCAAGACCATCGAGCCAGACCCATCGGACAGCCAGGCGGCAGCGGACGACACCGATCCTGAAACCGACGATCTCGCGGTGGGCACCGGGCATCTCACCTTGGACGCCGCCAGGGAAGATCTGGCGCGCCTTGTTGAGATCCAAACCCGGACCCTGCGCCGGACCCAATTGCTCAAGTTGAAAGCCGAGGCGGAGCTCGAACGATTGGAACGATCGCCGCAGTCCGGTTTGCCGCAGTCCGGTTCGCCGCAAGACGATGCGCAAGCGAACGACGACGACTCGGATGCCGAGGAGGCAGGCGACGGGGAAGCGGAGGAAGACGATTCGAAAAAAGCGAGCGATGGCCGCGACGACGCAGCGGGGGACGATTCGGCGACGAGTGCGAATCCCCCGCCAGTCGATCCAGAGCAGCTCAAAGCCGGTTACGCCAAAGCCGTCGAACTTGCCCCCAAGGCGGTTGAGTACATGCAGGCGGCTTTGAAATCCCTTACCCAAGACGAACGCGAAGCCGCCTATTCGCCGGCGGAAGAGGCTCGTAAGATTCTGGAAGAGATCGAAAAGGCGCAACCCCGCGAGGAACGACCTCAAGATCAAGACAACAAGAACCAGGACCAGAAAGACCAGGAGAAAGAGGAACAGGAGAAGAAGGACCAGGAACAAGAGAACCAGGACACTAACCCGCAGCGCAAGCAAGGCCAGGACAAGAAGAACGACGAAAAGAAGGACCAAGAGAAGAAAGATCAGGACAAGAAGGACCAGGAGGGCGAGGACCAAAAACGGCAGGACCGGAAAAAGCCATCACCCGACGGGAAGGAACAACCGCCGCTTTCCCGCGATCGGATCGAAGAGGCCCTGCGAAAAGTCCGGGAGCGGCAACAAGAAAAGCGCGAGCGCGACCGCAAGATGAAGGCACGCGTGTTGGGCAGAGTACCGGTGGAGAAAGATTGGTAATGCGTCGCACCGACCTCGGGAAAAAACGGAACACGATTCGCCAAACCGTTCTCTCGGCCGGCCTGGCGCTGGGTTTACTCACCTCCCAGGCGCCGGCCGCCGAGGTGCCGGAAATCGCCGTGGAAGCCAGCGCCGGCGAGATCTACATCGGAGAAAGTGTCGAGTACAACGTCGAAATCAAGAACTCGCAGAACCCGGCCCGCCCGGACATGTCGGCCTTGACCGACGACTTCGACGTCGTGGCGGAGGGGGACGAATCGCGGAACCAATCCTCGACTTTCATCTACAACGGCCGCGTCACTCGGCAAGACAGTTTCAGCCACGTGTACCGTTTTCGCCTGACACCGAAGCGGAGCGGCGAATTGACGATTCCCGCTCCCTCGGTGACGATCGGCGGGCAAACGATTTCGGGCCGCCCCCGCGCGCTGCGGGTGATCGCTCCCGAAGAGCAAGAGCTGGTGGTGCCAGAAATCAGCTTGGACCGCTCGAGGGTGTATCCCACGCAGCCCTTCGAGGTGACGTTGCGCGTGCTTGTCCAGCCGTTGCCGGACGAGCCGGACCTCGATCCTCTCGCACCGCTCCGCCGGCAACCCCCGCACCTGGAGGCAAATTGGGTTGATCCGCCGGCGGGGCTCGAGGGCGGCGAAAAGATCGGCTGGCTTGAGGGACTTCTCGCGAACGATGGGACCGGTTTCACGCTCAACAACGTCACCCAGCGCAGCGGTTCGTTCTTCGATGGTCCGCGTTTGGCGGTCTTCAACTTGTACCAAGGCCGTGAGGGCCGCGCCGGGCTCGACGGGAAAGAAATCGAGTATTTCGTCTACGAGCTGAGGCGAGCGCTCACGCCCAACAAGGCGGGTCGTTACCAGCTTGGCCCGGCGGTCGTCAAGGGAACGTTCGTGGATGGAAACGCGGGGAGCCGTTACAGTGCTCGTCGGCTGGTCGCCGTGGCACCCGCCGTCACCGTGGAAGTGCGAGAAGTCCCGACACCCAGGCCGCCCACGTTCTGCGGCGGGATCGGCAATTATCACGTCTCCGCGTCCGCGCATCCGACCACCCTGCGAGTGGGAGACCCGCTCACGCTCTCGCTCGATATCCAGCGCGGCGACGGCAGCGGTTCGCTGGACATCATCTCGGCGCCCGACCTCACCGCGAACCGGCAGCTCGCCGCGAATTTCGACATCCTCGACAAGGACCCGACCGGACGGACCAAGGGAGACATGAAGCGGTTCGCTTATGCCATGCGACCGAGCCGTGCCGGAGTTGAAATCCCCCCGCTTACCGTCACGGTGTTCGATCCGGAAACGGAGAGTTTTTCGGAGATCACGACCCAACCCATTTCGCTCGAAGTTTCGGAAGCCGGCCACGTCGACGCCGGCGACCTGGTCGGGAACCTGACCGACTCCGGGAAACAGGAGATCAAGTCGCGCGAGGAGGGGATTTTCCAGAACGTCACCGATCCTTCGGAACTGGCCGATCAGCGCGTCGACATTCCGGCGTTGGCCGGCGTGGCGGCGGGCACGTGGTGCGTGGTGGGTTGCTTGATCGTCGCCGTGAACATGCACCGTCGAAAGTCGGCCGACGCGGGCTGGCGCCGCAAGCAGCAGGCGCGCCCCGCCGCGGTCCAGAAAATGGCCGAGGCGCGACGGGCCCTCGCCGATGGACGGCCCGAACTCGCGCTGCGCGCCACACGGACCGCGGTGGTCGGTTTGATCGCCGATTCGCGGAACATCGTCGCCGAAGGGCTCACGGCCTCGGAAGCGGACGCGGCCCTGGCCGAAACCGCGGTAACTTTCGACGAACGGGCCGAGGTGCTGCGATTGTTGGAATCGATCGAGGCGGCGGAATACGGCTTGGGTAGCGCCGCCGGGGTCTCGGCCATGATCGAAAGGGCCGAGCAGCTTATCCCCCGGTTGGCGCGCCAGTTGGATCGAGAGCGCTGAAGGATGATGAAATCAGTCCCGATACTCATCCTGCTGGTTGCAGTGCCGCAGGCCTATGCTTCCGACGTCGAGCCGGGCGCGCGGCAGCGCACGTTCGTCAGGGCGCTGGAATCGTTCGATGCGGCGAAGACGCCGGCCGATTACCGGGAGTCGGCGGCGATCCTGGAATCGCTGCTCACCGACGGCTATCGAAATGGGGCCGTCTACTACAACCTGGGTAACGCCTACTTCCGTGCGGGCGAATATGGGCGGGCGATCGCGGCCTATCGCAAGGCCCTGCCGTACCGTCCGCGAGATCCTTACCTGCAAGCAAATTTGCGCCAGGCGCTCGCGGTCGCCCCAGGACGCTTGCCCGAACCGCCGCCGCCGTGGTGGACGCACGTCTTGTTTTGGAGTGGATGGATGTCATTCCCGGGCAAGGTTTACGCGGCTTTGGCGGGCTACCTGCTGGCCGCCCTGCTGGCGGCCGGGGCCCTGATCGCGCGCCGGCCGCGTGTAAATTGGCTGAGCGCGGCGCTGGTCGTGGTTGCCGTCGTGCTGAGCGTCGAAGCCGGATTGACCCATGCCAAGATGGTCAAAACGCGCCGCGCCGTGGTCACCGGCGAAACGACGGCGCGCAAGGGAATCGGCAAAGATTACGAGCCGGCCTTCGATCAGCCGCTCAAGGACGGCGCCGAGTTCACAATCGTCGCGGAGAACGGCAACTGGGTGCTGGGCCATTTCGAAGGGATCGGCACCGGCTGGCTGCGACGAGAGTATGTCGCCGAGTAAGTGCTTCCTCGTCAGAGGTTAGGGGCCAAACACACAGATACCCAACTGAATAGCCTGTCGCGGCCAGGACGTCGCGTTAAGGCGACTCGGTTCCTACGTCGAACCAACCGGTGGCGGCGGCTCTTGCCGTTCGATGTCGGTCCGCGGGGCAATGCGTACCCGCGCTCGGCATGCGAGGCCGCCGCAGCCCAGATCCCGCGGCCTTCCACCAATCCTGAAGCCAAGTCCAGGCTTCGGCGGACACCTGCACGGCGGGCTGACGCCCTTGTGCTGTCCGCCAACGCCTGGCCTTTATCACACGCGCTGCGAAAGCAGTTGAATTGGGGGCGTGCGTGTTGTAGAAACGAGCGCAAATCTCCAGGGGCTGAGCCCCTCGCCTCTAGTCGTTGTCATATTTTCGTCAGGAGCGCAGCATGGCCAACAACCGCGTCGTCCACTTTGAGATCCCCGCCACCCAGCCCGAGGCGCTAACCAGGTTCTACGCCGACATGTTCGGCTGGAAGTTCCACAAAGCCTCACTACCGGGGCCGGAATACTGGCTCTGCGAAACGGGCCCCGACTCGCCCGGCATCGACGGCGCGGTGATGCAGCGGCAGCACGCCCAGCAGCCCTGGATGAATTACGTCGACGTCGCGAGCATCGACGAGGCGATCGAGAAAGCCACGAAACTCGGCGCCCAGGTGGCGCTGCCGAAAATGCCGGTGCCGGGCGTGGGGGCGCTCGCGGCCATCATCGATCCGCAAGGGAACATCTGTGGACTGTGGGAACAGGCGACGAAGTAGCCTCGCCAAAAGTGCAGGATGAGCCCGTGGGGCAGGTTTCCAACCTGCCAGAAAACCT
>DATLUO010000130.1 GCA_035533075.1 Pirellulales bacterium
GGTCGATCCGGCGATTGCCGCCTGCTTTCCCGATTGGAAGCTGCTGGCCGAAGGCGGCGATCGAGACGCGGAATCCGGCGCCCTCTGGACGTCCGAAACCGTGCGGGTGCTGGTGGCGCCGGGCCGCTGGGCGGAGTGCCCGGCGGAAGCGACCCGGTTTTACCAACTGCGCGACGGCCGCCGCCGCGTGCTCTCCGTCACGAACGGGCGCTACGACCAGTTCCGGCTGTTTTTTGTCGGTCCGCGGTCGGAAGGCGAACGCTTGCAGGACGAGCTGGAGGCGCTTTCGCGGCGCATCGAGCGGCCGCATTATTTGCAGGGGCAAGTGATCAAGCCGGACGGCGAAATCATGGCCGACTTCGAACCGCGCACCTGGGACGACGTAGTGCTCGCCCCCTCGGTGCAAACGGCCATCGAACAAAACACCGTCGACATCTTCCGCCATCGCGAGGCGTTTCGCCGAAATGGCGTGCCGCTCAAGCGAGGCATCATCCTGCACGGCGTCCCCGGCACGGGCAAGACGCACTCGACCGGGAATAACCATACTGCGATTGTCGGCGGCAAGCGGGCCAGAATCAAGACCATGCGCACCCGCCACGACTGGGCTTGCCCCAGTCGGGCGATGATTGACCGCCAGAGGCCCACCGCGTAAACGTCATTCCTTAGCTTTCACACGCGGCGCGCAGCCCGCATTCTGCCGCCGCGTCGCGGCGGCAGGATGCGGGCCGCGCGCCGCGAAAGGCGGGGGGAAAAAGGAAATCGGCGGAGCTGCTCCGGCGGTCAATCAACGCCCCACCGGCACAAGGCCGGCGGTGGAGGAGCGGAACGCATTTAGCCGCGATTCCATGCCGTTTGTGTCCGGAGATACTTCCGCCGCCGGAACGCCACCACTGCCCCACGTTGGGCAGCGAACTTTGCTACGATTCAGTGCGTCAATAGAGAGCAGAACGGGGCGCCGTCCACAACCCGACCAAGGAGAACGCCGTGAGTGACTTTAGCGAGCGCGAGCCGCATACGTTTTTTGGCTACGTTACCGCCCTGAACATCGACGAGCGAAACGAGCTGGACGAGTACCTGAGGGGCTTGCCGGAGTTCAACGAATGGGATGAGGCAGGCTTCCTGCTCGGCTTGACGCAGAAACTGCTGAAGGCGTCGACCAGGTCGGGCGCGACGGCCGACGCCGTCGAAGGCGCCTGCGAGCAGCTCCGGGCCGACTTCCGCAAGTACAAAGACCTCGAAGACAACCTCCGCCGGAAAGTCAAAGCCTGGTGCCGGGCGATGGTCGAAGTATGACGCAGCTCTGGCGAATGCAGTGCCTGACCGCCGTGGGCGACGTGGCCGATTTCTGCGTTCAGTGTCCGCACGCGGGCGGCGATTACCCTCACACTCCCAACTATTATCGCTTGTCGAACGCTTCGCCCTGGGGAGGGCGCGGCATCGTGGCGGTTGGCCGGGGCGTTGAGGGCTGCCCGAAAAGCAAAGACGAATACCGGCGGCTCGCCTGGCACCAATACGGGCAAGCGCGCGGCTTCGCCACCGTCGTCAACGCCTTTCTCGACTACCGGTCGGTCGGCGATCTGGTCTGGATCCGCAACCGGCGCGCGGACTATTACCTCGGCAAGATCACCGGCGACTGGCAGTGCGTCTCCGGGCATCAAAACGCCGCCACCGCTCGCCTGGCAAGGGCCGCGCGGCTAGAATGGCTCTATGGTCGCACTGACGAACGAGCCGATCGATGCAGCGAAGGTGCTCGAACAGGTCGAGTCGCCATTGGCAGGCGCCGTGGTCTTGTTTTTGGGCACCACCCGCGAATTCACCGGCTGCCGCCGGACCGAATCGCTCGACTATGAGTGCTATCCCGAAATGGCCGCCCGAAAGTTGGCCGAACTGGAACTGGCGGCCCGCCAGCGCTGGCCGCTGGTGGAATGCGCCCTCGTTCACCGCCTGGGTCACTTGAAAATCGGCGAGGCCAGCGTGGCTGTGGCCGTGAGCAGCCCGCACCGGCAGGCCGCCTTCGAGGCGGGGCAGTGGCTGATCGACACCCTCAAACAATCGGTGCCGATCTGGAAAAAAGAAAATTGGGCCGATGGCACCCATGAGTGGGTGCATCCGGGGGTAAAGGCAGAAGGATGAAGGTAGAAGGCAGAAAAACAATGGACGACTCGGTTGCCGACGAGCAGCCCTTGGTCGACAGCTTTGGCCGGGTCCACCGCGATCTGCGGATCAGCGTCACCGACCGCTGCAACATCCGTTGCTTCTACTGCATGCCGGAAGGCACGGTGAGATTCAAGCCGCGAAGCGAGCTGCTGACGTTCGAAGAAATCGAGCGGTTCGTCGAAGTGGCCGCTTCGCTGGGCATCCGCAAACTGCGGCTGACGGGCGGCGAACCGCTCGTGCGGCACGGTCTGCCCGTGCTGGTCGCTCGTCTGAGTCGGGTGCCGGGCATCGCCGACGTGGCCCTGACCACCAACGGAATTCTGCTGGCCGAACAGGCCCAGGCCTTGCGAGACGCCGGGCTGCACCGGCTCAATATCAGTCTCGACACGTTGCGGCCCGACACGTTTCGCCAGATCGCGCGTCGCGACGGTCTGGACCGCGTGCTCGAAGGCATCGCCACCGCCCAGCGCGTCGGCTTCGATAAGATCAAGCTCAACGCCGTGGCGATCAAAGACCTGACGGAACCCGACGTGGTGCCGCTGGCGAGGTTTGCCCGTCAGCACGGTTTGGAACTGCGGTTCATCGAGTATATGCCGCTCGACGCCGACGGACATTGGTCGAACGACCAAGTGCTTTCGGGCGAGCAAATCATGGAGCTGCTGGAGGCGGAATTCGGGCCGCTGGAGGCCCTGCCCGTCGCCGATCCGAGCCAGCCGGCCACCGATTTTCGCTATACCGACCACACGGCAACGATTGGCTTCATCAACCCGGTGACACAGCCGTTCTGCGGCGATTGCAACCGGTTGCGTCTCACGGCCGAGGGGCAGGTGCGAAACTGCCTGTTCTCGACCGTCGAATGGGACGCCCGTGCGGTGCTGCGTGGCGGAGGCGGCGGCGACGAGTTGCGGACCCTGCTGCGCTCGTGCGTGGCGGCAAAGAAGGCGGGGCACGGCATCAACAGCGACGAATTCATCAAGCCCGAAAGGGCCATGTTTCAGATTGGCGGATAGTCGATTGGCCGCGCGTCTCTATTTCGATCAGGCCGCGACAAGCTGGCCGAAGCCCGAAAGCGTCTATCAGGCCGTCGATCACTATCAACGCCGGCTGGGTGCGGCGGCCGGGCGTGGCGCGTATGCGGATGCCGTCGAGGTGGCGCAACGCGTGTCGCGTACACGTGCCGCGGTGGCCCGCTTGCTGGGGGCCGAAAGTCCGCAACGAATCGTGTTTGCGTTCAACGGCACCGATGCCCTGAATATCGCAATCCATGGCGTGCTGGCGCGTGGCGGTCATGCGATCGCGACCGTGGCCGAACACAACTCGGTGTTGCGGCCGCTGCGGACCTTGGAGCGTGCCGGGCGGATTGCGGTGACGCGCATCGCCGTCGACCGGTGCGGCATCGTCGATGTCGACGATGTCCAGCGTGCCTTGCGGCCCGACACGGCGCTGATCGCGGTGACGCACGCCTCGAATGTCACGGGCGCCATTCAACCGGCCGCCGAAATCGGTCAGGTCGCTCGCGAGTCGGATGCTCTGTTTCTGCTCGATGCGGCGCAGACCGCGGGCGAGGTGCCGATTGACGTGCGAGGGTTGAACGTCGACTTGCTGGCCGCCCCAGGACACAAGGGACTGCTGGGGCCGCTCGGCACCGGTGTGCTTTATGTGCGGCCGGGCGTTGAGGAGCGGGTGGATAGCTTCCGGCAAGGCGGCACCGGCACGCGGAGCGAGGAAGACGTGCAGCCGGACGATCTGCCGGACAAATATGAGGCCGGCAATCTCAACGTGCCCGGCATCGTCGGGCTTGATGCTGGGATCGAATGGCTGCTAGTGCAAGGTATCGAACGGCTGCGCAGCCAGACGGTCGCGCACACGGAGCTGCTGCTCGCCCGCCTGACGGCCGTTCCCGGTGTGACCATTTATGGTCCTGAGTTGGCAGGCGAGCGCGTCGGTCTGCTCAGCTTCAATGTGGCTGGCATTGAACCGCAGGAGCTGGCAGCCATTCTCGATTCGGCTTATGGCATCCAGGTGCGGGCCGGGTTGCACTGTGCTCCGTTGATGCATGCGGCGCTCGGCACATTAAAGCAGGGCGGCACGGCGCGACTGAGCTTCGGACCCTTCAATACGCCGGATGAGATCGAGCGGGCCGCCGACGCGATCGGCGAGATCGCCGGCGTGGCGAAGGCACGAGAAAGCGAATATACTGCTGGCGGCGAAGTGTAAAACAACCGGCGGTGGCTGGGGCAGAGCTTGGCCTGGACGCGGTCGACGCCAAAAAAGAGCGTGGCGGCCAAGCGATGCCCCGGCAGCCTCACCGACCGGGGCATCGCTGGCCGGCAGCGCGTTCTGGTGATGATCCGGATTTACTCGGCCAGCTTCTGCCCCAGCCACCGAAAATGCAGCGGAAATCGACATGAGCGGTAATCTGGACGAACAGCCTTGGTTCAAAGACGGCCTCCGCTTCGAGTGTACGCAATGCGGCAACTGCTGCACCGGCGCGCCCGGCTATGTTTGGGTAAACCAGCAAGAGATCGCCGGACTCGCCGCACACGTCGGCCTGAGCGTCGATGACTTCGAGCGCAAGTACGTGCGGCGCGTGGGGATCCGTAAGAGCCTGGTGGAGTTTCCCAACGGCGACTGCGTGTTCTTCGATGGAGAATCGCGTCGCTGTACGGTCTATGGGCTTCGGCCGCGACAATGCCGCACCTGGCCCTTCTGGCAGTCGAATGTGCGAACCGAGGAAGACTGGGAAGAGACCTGTCGGGCTTGCCCAGGCAGCGGAACCGGCACACTTTACCCGGTTGAAGAGATTTTGCGGCAGGTGAAGGTCTTCAGGGTCTGATTTTTCGGATTTGACTGGAGTTTGCCGATTATGCCGCCGATTATGGTGGCTGTCAGACCGAAGTTCTTTGGCAATTGGAATTTAGTCGTGCTTCCGCCGCAAGCGAGGCGGAGGCCGGCTTTCACGCGTTGTTTGGCTGCGAACGGCCGGCGGTTGGACCTCGGTGGTGCCGGGTGAGCTTGACACTAGTTCTTACGGCACCTACACTTGGAGCGTCTACTGTTGCTTGAGGAAGGGCCTCGGCGGGCCTCCTCTACCTCACGGAGAGCCGACTCGTGACCAAAAAAGAAATTGTCAAGACAATCTCGGAAGAAATTGGGCTGACGCAGCTCAAGACCAAGGAAATCGTCCAGAAGACGTTCGATGCCATTGTCGAGACGTTGGTCGAAGAGAAGCGGATCGAATTGAGAAACTTCGGCGTGTTCGAAGTCAAGAAGCGGGCCGCACGCAAAGCTCGCAACCCGCGCACCGGCGACAAAGTGTATGTCCCTGCGAAATACGTGGTTACCTTCAAGCCGGGCAAGGAGATGGAGGAGCGCGTCCGCGAGTTGGAGCGGCAGGCGGCCGAAGCCGTCGCCCAGCAGCATGAGGAGGAAACTGCTGCGGAGGATGCCGACATGCAAGCCGAATCCGAACCCCTTACCGCACATACGGTTTACGGCGGCAACTCGAAAGCCGCCCCCTGAGCCGCACATCGTCTTTCCCACCTGACGCAAAGCTGCTGACGAATCCGCTTGCCGAGCAAGCGGGCTACGTAGACGAATCCGCTTGCCGAGCAAGCGGGCTACGTAGCGGAACGAGCTTTTGCCCCACGAATATGTTTCGATTGGTCGTCGCCCTGGCAAGCTAGCCATGCGCGGCACGGATGCCCGATGAGGCTGCGCGCCTTGAGCAAGGCGCATCGCCCATCACTGGGAGGAGTTTTGCAATGCGCAACCTGTTGTTGGCAGTATTGTTGGGCCTATCGATCGGCTCGAGCGTCGGGTGCCTCGTCCCGGCTTATTCGGGCGATCCGGTGCGACGCGGCCAGCAATTGATTTGGACATCAGAAGACCTGCGTCATTTGCTGGACGACTGGGAACGGATCTGGTTCCTCGACCAGCCCGACCACTTGTCGCCCTATCGCACGCACGGCGGTATTATGTAGGGCCGGTTGTCGCAAGTGGCTTGCACCGATACATTTGTAGCCGTGCAACCAACTCCGCTGTCTATCGACCTGGCCGTGCAGCTCGGCCGATTGCGGCTGCCTAACCCGATCATGGTCGCGTCGGGCACGTTCGGCTATGCGCGCGAAATGCAGGGGCTGGTCGAGTTGCGCCGGCTGGGCGGCATTCTGCCTAAGACGATCACCCGCGAGCCCCGCCTGGGCAACGCCCCCTGGCGGACCATCGAAACCACCGGCGGCATGCTCAATTCGATCGGCCTCGACAACGACGGCATCGACGCCTTCCTCGATCACCACCTGCCGTACCTGCGGACGGTCGGCTCGCCCATCGTCGTGAGCATCGCCGGCCGCAGCCAGCAGGAATTCGTGGAACTGGCCGCCCGGCTCGATGGGCAATCCGGGGTGGCCGCCGTCGAACTCAATATCTCCTGCCCGAACGTCAGTGGCGGCGTCGATTTCGGCACCGACCCTACCATGTGTGAAGCGGTGGTGGCCGGTGTACGCCGGGCGTGTTCGTTGCCGGTGCTGGCGAAGCTCACGCCCAACGTCACCAGCATCGCCGCCATTGCCCAGGCTGCCGAAGCGGGCGGCGCGGACGCCATCTCGCTCATCAACACGTGCCTGGGCATGGCCGTCGATTGGCGGCGCCGGCGCCCGATGCTGGGCAACGTGCTCGGCGGCCTGAGTGGACCGGCGATCAAGCCGATTGCTCTGCGGGCGGTGTACCAGGTGCGCCGCGCCGTAAAGACGCCCCTGGTTGGCATCGGCGGCATCGCCACGATCGACGACGTGATGCAGTTTCTTGTCACCGGCGCCAGTGCCGTACAATTAGGGACGGTAAACTACTATCGCCCCACTGCGTCGATGGAGATTCTCGACGCGCTGCCCGCCGCTCTGGCCGAGTTGGGCGCGGGCAGCGTGGGCGAAGTGGTAGGAACATTAGAGGGTTCAGGGTTCAGGGTTCAGGGTTCAGGACTCGAACAGCCAACCCCGATTCCCGAATCCCCAACCCCAAATCCCCAATAATGCGCATTCTCTCAGGCATTCAACCCACCGGCCGATTTCACTGGGGCAACTACTTCGGTGCCATCCGCCAGTACATCGACTTGCAGCATGGCAACGAGGCGTATTACTTCATTGCCAACCTGCACGCGCTGACCACCGTGCGCGACCCCGGCGCCTTGCGGCAGAATACGCTCGATGCCGCGCTCGATCTGCTCGCTTTGGAGCTCGACCCAAACAAGGCCACGCTCTTCGTTCAGTCCGATGTGCCGGAGGTCACCGAGCTGGCCTGGCTGTTGATGACCGGCACGCCGATGGGCCTGCTGGAGCGCTGCCACGCCTACAAAGACAAAAAAGCCAAAGGGCTGCCGGCCGACGCCGGCCTGTTCACCTACCCCGTGTTGATGGCCGCCGACATTCTGATCTACGACGCCGACGTCGTGCCGGTGGGCGAAGACCAGGTGCAACACATCGAGGTCTGCCGCGACGTGGCGGCCAGCTTCAACCATCACTTCGGCGAGACCTTCGTGCTGCCCAAGGCGAAGGTCTTGCCCGCGGCGGCCAAGGTGCCGGGCACCGACGGGGAAAAAATGTCGAAGAGCTACAACAACACCCTGGAGCTGTTCGAAGAACCGAAAGGGCTGCGGAAGAAGATCATGCGCATCGTCACCGACTCGCGGCCGATGGAAGAGCCGAAGGAGCCGGAGGGCGACCACCTCTACCAACTCTATTCGCTGTTCGCCAGCGATGCGGAACGCGAGGAAATGGCGGCCCTTTATCGTCGCGGGGGCTTCGGTTATGGGCAGGTGAAGCAGGCGCTGGCCGATGTGGCCGAGCGTTTTTTGGCCGGGCCGCGGCAGCGTCGCGCCGAGCTGGCCGCCCGGCCCGACGACGTGCGGGCCATTCTGGCCGACGGCGCCGCGCGTGCCCGGCGGAAGGCCGCGCAAGTGCTGCTTCGCGCCCAGCGGGCCTGCGGGGTGCGGCCATGAGGGTGATTGGCATCGGCACCGACATCATCGAGTGTTTGCGGATTGCCCAGATGATCGAGCGGCACGGCGAGTTGTTCATCAACCGCGTCTATACGCCTTTGGAAATCCGCTATTGCAACAGCCGCAAGCAAGCGACGCAGCATTTTGCCGGACGTTGGGCGGCGAAAGAGGCGATTCTCAAGGCGCTGGGAACCGGCTGGCGGAAAGGGATCAGTTGGCGGGACATCGAAATCCGCAACGACCCGCTGGGCAAACCCGTGGTCGGCCTGCGCGGCGGTGCGGCCGATCTGGTCGAGCAGCTCGGCATCACGGAGATGCAGGTCAGCATTTCGCACTGCCGCAGTCACGCCATGGCCTACGCCTTGGCCCTGGGCGCGGAGACGGAGAAACAGGAAGAGTAATCGGTGCTCAGGCCACCGATCGTAGGGCGGGACCAGCGAGCTTGCGAGCGCCGGCCCACCACTAGCAGGCATCGGGCGTCAGGTATCAGGCGTCAGGCGTCAGGAGGGATCGCAGAACCGCGCCGGATGCCTCACGCCTATCGCCTTGGACATGGTGGGCCGGCGCTCGCAAGCTCGCTGGTCCCACCCTACGGAGCGGGCCGATCAGGCCGTCAGATTCAGCGATTGCCCGAGTGCGGCCAACGTGGCCGTTGCCGTGCTCGACGGCGTCGTGTTCGAAGTCGTGGACGTTCCCGTCGAGTTGGACGACGGCTGTCCTGAAGCATTGCTTTGCAGCGCTTGCACAAGGCTGTTCAGCACGCGTCGGGCGTGGTGCCCACCGTGGCCGTGGTGGGTGCTCGTGCTGTTGCCGCCCTGATTCAAGGTGTCGAGGATGTTGTTGATCTGGCTTTGTGAAAAGCCGGCCTGCGAAAGCGTATTCGACACGGCGCCGTCAAGCTGTGTCTGGAAGCTGCCGCTGCCGGAACTGCCCGAGGTGCTGGAACTGCCGGAGGTGCTGGAACCGCCCGAGCTGCCGGAAAGGGCCTGCTGCAAGTCATTCTGCAGTGCTTGCTGCAAATCTTGCACTTGGGAGGCCGAGAGCTGCGGCAGGTTTTGGCTGCTGAAATCCGAATTGCTCGTTTGCTGTTGCTGCTGAAGCAATTGGGCATTCAGCGCGGCCGACGACGAACTGATGTTCTGAATGGACATGGAAGCCTCCTGGAGCGCAAAGGTGTAAGGTGTGAAAGAGGCTGCTGTCCCGGTGGCAGCGTTGACGTGAGGCCGAATTGGCCGGTGCCAGTTATCGGCCGTCGGGCGGCGGCGAGTTGAAGCTGCCGGGCAAGGTGACCGAAACGTAATGGACGTAGGCCGCCCAAGCTGCGCGCACCGCAATGCGCGGCCACCGTTGCGACTGCTGCGGCAGCGTGCGATACTCGCACACATGAACACGCTTTTCTATGGCGATAATTTGCCAGTCTTACGGCGATACATCGACGACGAATCGGTTGACCTTGTCTATCTCGACCCTCCGTTCAAAAGCGATCAAGATTACAACGTGCTGTTCGCCGAACAGGACGGGAGCCGATCGGCCGCTCAAATTCAGGCGTTTGAGGATACCTGGCAATGGGACCAAGCGGCATCGGCAGCTTACCATGAAACGGTTGAGGCTGGTGGCCAAGTCTCGTTTGTGATGCAAGCCTTTCGCCAAGCGATCGGAGCGAATGACATGCTGGCCTATTTGTCGATGATGGCGCCACGGCTCGTCGAAATGCGCCGGGTCTTGAAGCCCCGGGGCAGCATTTACCTGCATTGCGACCCAACCGCCAGTCATTACCTAAAAATGCTGATGGACGCGGTTTTTGACCCGACGAACTTTCGCAACGAAATCACCTGGAAGCGCACCAACGCGCGGAGCACGCCGCAACGGTGGCCCCGCATCCACGACATTCTGCTGTTCTACTCCAAGTCCAGACGGTTCACGTTCAATTCTCTCAAAGTGCTTGCCGACGAAGCGAAGATGCCACATACGCTCATTACGTGGTCGGACGGAGAGAAATACCAGACCTATGAGCTGACCGCTCCCGGCGTGACGAAGATCGGAGATAGCGGCAAACCGTGGCGCGGTTATGAACCATCTTCGATGGGCCGCCACTGGGCCAACAACCATGCCCAAATGGACGAATGGGACAAGCTGGGGCTGATTCATTGGCCTAGAGAGGGAAGCGCCGGCGGCTTCCCTCGACGCCGCGATGAAACGCCGTTTGACCCCGCGACCCGCATGGTGACGGTAGGCGACGTATGGACCGACATCGACAGAATCAATCAAGCGGCCAAAGAACGTCTCGGCTATCCGACACAGAAGCCCGAAGCGCTGCTTGACCGAATCATCAACGCCAGCAGCAACGAAGGCGACACCGTCCTTGACCCGTTCTGCGGTTGCGGGACCGCCATTGCGGTCGCAGAACGTCTCCATCGAAAGTGGGTTGGCATCGACATAACGTATCTCGCCGTGGCGCTCATCAAGAATCGGCTCACCACCGCCTTTGGCGGTTCGGCGGAGTTTGAAATCAAGGGCGAACCGACATCGGTTCCCGACGCGCAGGCGCTTGCCCGACAAGACCCATATCAGTTTCAATGGTGGGCGCTCGGGCTGGTCAACGCTCGCCCGGCTGAACAAAAGAAAGGTGCCGACAAGGGCATCGACGGCCGGATTTTTTTTCACGATGAATGGGAGGCCGGCGGAGGGCCGACCAAGCAAATCATCCTTTCAGTGAAGGCAGGTCATACCAGCGTCGCCCAGGTACGCGACCTACGCGGCGTCCTGGACCGCGAGAAAGCGCCGATCGGCGTGCTGATCACGATGGAAGATCCAACGCGCCCAATGAAGCAGGAAGCGGCCAGTATGGGCTTTTACAAGTCGCCTTGGTCACAAGAGGATTATCCAAGACTGCAAATCCTGACGGTCGAGGAATTGCTGGGCGGCAGGAAGATCGACGCGCCGCCCCAGCGCGGGCCGGAGTTTAAGCCGGCACCCAGGGCGAAGCGGAAGCCGAGACACCGGCAGAAGGAACTGGGCGAATAGCTGGAAGCGGACATGACATTGCACGGCATATAGTATTCGCCCTCCCGCGACACTAGAATGTCGGCACGGGTATCTCTTCGAGGCACATTGCCGTCTGTCATCAGGAGAACGTCGCCATGTCGCATCGCCGCTTTACGCTTGGGGTCGCATCTTTGCTCGGCGGCCTCGTTCTGGCCGGCTGGCAATCGCAGTTGTTTTTCGTCGCCGAGGTCGCCACGGCGTCGGCCGCACAGAAAGAAGAAGCCGATTCCGCTACTGGGAAGAAAGCCGCGCCTAATGCGGCCGAAGGAACTCAAGCCGAGCGTCGCCAGGCCAACCAGCGCAGGCGCCGCGCTCAACAGCAGGCCAACGTGGCCGCCCCCGGACCGCGGGAAGCCGCGAGCGAAGGCGGTGTACCGGTGCTCTCGACGGGCGATTCCTACGACGACTTCGCTTCCGTCGCGCAGGCGCCCGATGGCAGCCTCTATGCCGCCTACGCCGCCTACTTCGACGGCTATGACCAGATCCGCCTGCACAAGCGATTGCCCGACGGCACTTGGTCGACCCGCACGCACGTGCCGCTAGTGCATGCCCGGCCCGATATCTGGATGCCGCAACTCGCGGTCGATGCGGAGAACCGTGTCTGGGTCCTATGGTGCGAGCAATCGCCCGCCAGCAAAGACGCGCCGGGAAATTGGGACCTCTATGCGCGTTCATTTTCCGGCGACTCATGGAGCGACCTGGTGCGGCTCACCGACGATCCCAAGCCCGATATCCATCCGCACGTGGCCATCGACGCCCGCCACAACATTTATGTCGTCTGGCAAGCGCACCCCGACAACACGGGCGATATCCAGCTTTGCAAGTTCGATGGCCAAACCTGGTCGAAGCCGCTGGCCGTGACTTCCGGGGCCGCGAGTGATTGGCACCCGCACGTCGCCATCGACGGCCAAGGCACCGCTTGGATCGCCTTCGACAGCTACCGCAACGGCGACTACGACGTGTTTCTCACCAGCGTCAATGACGGCGTGGTGGGCGATCTAGTTCCCATCGCGACTAGCCGGTTTTATGAGGCGCACGCCAGCGTGGCCTGCACGCCCGACGGCCGCGTGTGGGTGGCCTGGGAGCAAGGCGGCTATCTGTGGGGAAAAGACCAGGGGTACTGGCTGAAGCAGACCAACAAGAATGTGGGCACGGTGCTGGGGAGTCCTCGCCAGGTCCACGTCGCCGCGTGGCAAGACGGGCGGCTGCTGGCCGCGCCGCCGGTGGACTCGAAGTTGCCCGAGAATGCGCCGCGCGGCACCGCCATGCCCGCACTCGCCGCCGACGCCGATGGCCGCCTCTGGCTCCGTTTTCGCCGGCATCAACGCGGGGCTCCTCCGCCCAACCGGCCGCTGCAGGGCAGAAGCTACTGGACCGAGAACGTGACCCATCTGACCACCGATGGCTGGGCGGATCCGACGATGCTGCCCAACAGCACCGGACGCATCAGCGTGTTCAGCCGCGTTGTGCCGCTGGCTGAAGGCGGCCTGGCGATCGCATACTCCAGCGATCAACGCAGGCCGCCCAACTATCATCAGCCGCTCCGCGATCAGGCGCTCGTGACCACGCTCGCTCGGCCCGACGAGCCGGCGGGCTGTCCCGACCTGGCCGCCTACATGCCGCCCGCCCCGCCTGAGAAAGCCGGCCAGTGGGATGATGAGCGCGAGACGCGGCAGGTGGCCGCCATTCGCGAGCACGAGGAGCAGATCGGCGGCGAAAAAATGCGGATTGTCCGCGGCGATCTGCACCGGCATACCGAGCTGAGCTGGGACGTGGGGCCGGCCGGCGACGGCTCGTTCCTCGATTTCTATCGCTACATGATCGACGTGGCAGCCATGGATTTCGGCGGCCTGACCGATCACCAGGGCGGCGGGCATTATCCCTATCACTGGTGGCTGATCGAGAAGTCCGCCGATCTCTATTACCTGCCGCCGCGGTTTGTGCCGCTCTACAGCTACGAGCGCAGCGCCCAGTTTCCGCACGGCCACCGCAACGTTTTCCATAGCTACCGCGGCGTGCCGGTCTTCCCGTTTCAAATCAAGCTCACGCAGACGGGCGTGTTTCCCGGCGTGGGCACGGGCAATCTTTCCGACGACGACACGAAGCTGCTCTATCAATATCTGCACGGCACCGGCGGACTGGCCATCTCGCACACTTCGGCCACCTCGACGATGGGCACCGACTGGCGCGACAACGACCCGGAAATCGAGCCGGTCGTCGAGATTTATCAGGGCGCCCGCAACAGCTATGAGGTAGTGGGCGGGCCGCGCGTCCACGACGTCGCCAACGCGCCGCCCGCCGACGCGCCCGGCGGCTACCAGGAAGAAGGCCTGGTCTGGAACGCCCTGGCCAAAGGCTACCGGCTGGGCATGACGTCGTCGAGCGATCACGGTTCGACGCACATTTCTTACAGCATGGTCTACACGCCCAAGAACGACCGGCAGAGCATCTTGGACGCGGTCCGCCGCCGGCACACCTACGGCGCGACCGACAACCTGATCGTCGCCGCGCGGGCCAACGGGCATTTCATGGGCGAAGAGTTCACCACAGCCCAGCGGCCCGCGCTGGAGCTGCACGTGGCGGCCACCGACAAGATTGCCCGCATCGACCTGGTTCGCAACAACGTCTACATCTACACCACCTCGCCGCTGCGCGAGAACGCCGACCTGAAATACGTCGACATGGAGCCGAAAGCGGGGCTGAACTATTATTATTTCCGCATCCAGCAGGACGATGGCCAGATAGCCTGGGCCAGTCCGTTGTGGATTCACTACGAACCGAAGTAGGCGCGTGAGCGCAATGTGGCGGCTGGGGGGCAGAAGCTCGTAGGGTGGGACCAGCGAGCTTGCGAGCGCCGGCCCACCCTACACAGTCGACATTACGCCAAGGGGTCCTCGAACGACTCGAGGCCCAACGACTCGATCGGCCGCGACAAGGGATCGTCGGCCGCCGGCTCGGCCGGCTTGTCGCTGGGGCGCACGACGACGCGCGTGCCGCGGACTTCGACCACCTGCACCCATTGCCCCTTCTCGATGGCCATGCCTTCGCTGACCGCATCGATGTTGCGTCCGTCGATGAAAACGGCGCCGCTGGGAAGCATCAGGCTCTTGGCCTGGCCGATGCGGCCCACCAGAGCTTTCAGCAGGCGGCGCTCGTCGTCTTGCGGCAATACTTCTTCGCTGGTAGGAGCCGCCAGCAGCACGCGGCGGCCGATGGCGGTCTCAGGCCAATACTGCAGGGCCGCGATCAACACCGCCGGCAGGGCCACCACCGCCAGGCCCAGAAAACTCAGCCCGTACCAGGGTCCCCGGTAAAACGCCAGCCCGATGGCCGACAGCACCGACACGATCGAGAGAAAACCAATCACGCCGCCGGAGGGAATAAAGATTTCCAGCACGGCCAGTGAAACGCCCACCAGCATCAGAATAACGGCCCAGGCCACGGGGTCTAACATGGTGCCACCTCAGACAAGCCCGCGAACCACAACGCGATTGGCACGCACCTCGACCACCTCGACCGGTTGGCCGCGGTCGACGAACTCGCCGTCGGTCAGCACGTCGACGAGCTGATCGCCGATGCGCGCCTTTCCGCCCGGCACCAGCGGCGTATAGGCCGTACCGCGAAGCCCTAAGAGATGGTCGAAGCGGGCCAGCGCCTCGCGCTCGCTGATGCGCGAGGCTTCTTCGCTCGACGGCGGCGCCAACACCATGTTGTTCAGCACCGGCGTGTGCGGCAGGTAACGTCGTATCGCCGCGACCGCCACCACCACGCCCAGACCGGAGCCCGTCAGCATCAACAAGCTGTTGCGAAGGTGGTGCAATTGGTATTCGTTGCGCGGCAACACGAAGGTCTGGCTGGCGAGAATCAGCGAGACGATCACCAGCAGCCCGCCGGCCAGGCCGAACAAGCCGAAGCCGGGCAAGACAAAAATCTCCAGGGCCAGGCAAGTCAGCCCGCCCAGGAAGAGTAGCACTTCCAGCCAACCCGCCGTGCCGCCCAGGTGCTGGCTCCAGAAATAGAGCATGAAACAGAACGCCGCGATCAGCCCGCCCAGGCCGATGCCGGGCGATTGCAGCTCGGCATACAGCGCCGCACCGCCGATGAACAACAAGAAGTAGGCGACGCCCGGCGACTTCAACGCATCGATCAGAAAATCGGCCCAGCCGGGTTCAATCAACGCCGGATCCTGCTCCAGGCCGTAGTGCGCTTTCAGGCCGGCAAAGTCCTGCACCAGGGCGTGCGCCAGACCGAGCTGTTCCGCCTGCTCGCCGTTGACCTGCAACGCCTTGCCGGCTTCGGCCACCTGCGGGCCGCGTTGCCACTGTTTGGCATCGTCGAGCTTTCCCGCCTGCTCTTCGGTGAAGTAATCGACCAGTCCGTCCGTTTGCCGGGTGTAGCGAAAGACGGGGGTCATGGCCTCGACGAGTGCCGCCGCCAATGCCGGCGAGTGCCGCTTTTGCCCGGCGATGGCTGCCACCGAATGGGCCAACGCCTCTTGCTCGCCCTCTTTCAGTGCCGCCGCGCCGGAACCGCCCAGCACGGCCTGAGGGCGCATCACAATCTGGTCGCAGGCCAGCGCCAGATACGCCGCGTCGCCGCGCGCTTCCGACTGAATGTAGGCCACGGTCCGGCGCTGCTTGGCATCGATGCCCACCATGAAGTTCGCCAGATTGATGCTGTCGTTCGGTGAGCCGCCCGGACTATCGATCCAGAAGCACAGCAGGTTGACGTCGTGGTCGCGAATCTGAGTCTGCACCAGGGTCTGCACCTGGTTGGTCAAGGCATCCGTGATCGGCCCCTTGATGGCGATCCGCACCGGCCGCATCGTGCCACTCAGCGCCAGGTCTTCTTCGACGGCACTGGCCGGCAGCCCCAGCGCCTTGGCCACCGCCTGCCGATCGTCGGCCAAATAACTCACGAAACCCAGTTCGCGGGCACGCTCGCCGCTGAACAAGCCCGGTTTGCCCGCCGGAATCAACGGTTCTTCTTTGGCGATCGACTTCTCTTTGCGCACTTCGGGCAACCGGTCGGCCCGCACAAATTCGCGGCTCACGTCGGTCTCGACCAGACGCAGGTCGACGGCCGGATCGAGCATCTTCAGGGCCACGTCGGCGGGCACGGTCTTGCGGGCGTTCGCGATCTCCGCGTAGGCATTGCGTTCCGACTGCTTGATTCCCTTCTCCGGGTCGCCCGCGGCGCCCAACTCGGCTTCGTCGCTCATGATGATCTCATCGCAGGCCAAGGCGACGAGCACGCCATGCCCGGTGAGCGTTTCTGGAAGGTAGGCCACGGTCGTGGCGCCGTTCAGGTTCGTCCCCGACAAATAGCGGGCAAGATCGTAGGCCTTGCCGAACTCGATGTCGCCGGGGTGGATCTCGAAGATGATGATCGGCCAACGGCCATCTTGCTTGGCCTTCTTGATCGCTTCGCTCACGGCGCGGCGAATCCGGTTTTCGAGCCGGTCGCTCATGTCGAGATTGAGTCGGATCAGAATGCCGATTCGCTGCCGGCCGTCGCCCGCGGAGTTCTTACCGGGGTTGGCATTGCCGGCCGCTTCCTTGGCCGGCTGCCCGTCAGCGGCCTTGGCTTTCTTGGCGGCATCCGCGAAGCAGCGGTCGCCGGCAGAGATGCCGAGGCACAGCCAGGCGCAAAGCCAGAGCAACCTGCCGGGAAGTGCTGGCAGAAAACGGTCGAGCATTGGGCCTCCGGGCCCCGTTCCGCGTTGTAAGCTGATGCGCCGCGGTTCCATAGAGGTTGAAAACACGTGCCGCGCGAAAACCGCGCAAGTAATTAGCACATTTAGCCTTTGGGCCGCCTAGATTATAAGCCCGCGCCAAGCTGAGTCAAACTAGCCCACCCCTCTAGACGAGGGCCGTGCCGATAACTCCCACCGCCATAAGACGATGGGAGTTGCCGCGGCTGCTCTCGCTATGCGAATCTGATGCCGCGAGATGTCCACTTCGCTGGTGGCAACAGCTCGGCCTGGGCCGCTGCTTGGAAGACGAACGAATGTTATTCCTTGGGCAACGTCTCCATCCGCTTGACGGCCTGATAAAGCCCCCAGCCGAGCGCGAGAACCAGCAGCAGAATGACGCCGCCCAACAGCAGCGGATTGTTGAGCAGCTTCGAGGGCCTGAATTCGGCCGGCTGCCCGGCGCCCGGCCCCGGTTGCGGCTTGCCAAGCTCGGCCCGCGAAGGTTGAAACCCCGAGCCAAGCAATTCCTGGATTGCCGCGGTGTCATACGCCGCCGCCTCGGCGTCGGCCGACCCATAGACCAGTTGATAGCGGGAAGCCGGGGAGGCCAGGTAAACCAACTCGTACACGTCGCCTTCGGCCTCGACGCCCTGGATCTCCAACGGCGGGCTGTCTCGATCGTCGATCACGATGCGGTATCTGGATTTCCGCGACGGTGGAAACGAAATCGAAAGCCCCTCCCGCTGCACGTTCTTGAATTCGATCCGCGACACGGTTCCTTGGCCGGTCCGCCGCCATGTTGTGTTCACGCCCTGAATTGTTTCCGCCTCGACCGCCGCATGCCGGCTGAAATTGCGGTCGGACGTTTCCAATGTCAGCGACGTCAGCGGTTGACGCCGGGTGTCGATGCGGACGATCGTCTGATGTTTCTCCGTATCTTTTTCGACTCGGAAGTCGGTCAGCGGGTATTTCGTTTTTTCGTCTCCGGTGGACTGCGATTCTTCAACTTCTCGCCAGAAATCGATGCGTTCGATTCGCAGCGGACGGCGCTCGACCGTAACCTTCTCGGTGCGCTCCGTTTCGTCGGCGCCTTGCAGACGGCGGGTGAGCGCCAACAGTTCCGACTCTTGTTCGACGGTCACGTCGTCGATGACGATGCGGAAATGCCGCTTTGCCGTCTCAGGGAACGAAACGCTGTCGCTGCGCACGTCCATGTAGCGAGAGTAATCGAAGATCACGGTTTCGTTTCCGGCCCGCTCCCATTGTTGACCGTCGGTCGACGCATCGATCCGCACTCGCTGCTCGAAATTGCGCAACGGAGAGACGATCGTCAGCCCGTTGGCGTGTGGATCGTCTTTCTCAAGCTCGACGGTGATTTCCAGGCCGCCGTCGTCGCGCGGCCGGGCGGAAAAGTGCCGCGCCGGCCACGTCTTCCGCACGCGCCGCGGGCGGGTCGTCCGCGCTTTGCGCAACAAATACGGAACCGGTTTTCCCGTCTCGTCGAGCAACCGGACGTCGGCAAGTCCATCCTGGGTGGCTGCAAACACGTCGGAATCGAGCGCGACGGCCAGCAACTCTTCTTGCTTCACGGCAGGCGCTTCGACTTGCCTGGCGAACTGATATGCCGCCTCGGCGGCGAAAGCCGGCTGCGCCGCGGCCCACCCGACGAACGCAAACCAGAGCACCTTCTTGATCACGTGACCTCCTCCGTGCCCGCCGGTTCCTTCGTGGCGAAGGTCTCGCGGTATTTCAGATAGATGAACGATCCGCAGAGCACCAACACGCCCAGCAGAATGAAGGCCACGATCCGATAAAACTGATCGAGACGCGACAGATCGACGAAGAACACTTTCCAGGCGACGACGGCGAACAGCGCCAGTCCCAAGTAGCGCAGCGTGCGGATGTTTTTGCCGATTCCGCTCAAGATCAGCCCCAGCGCGAACAACGACCACAGGATGGAGACGCCGCCGGGCCGCAGCCCTTCGATATAGGAGAACAAGAACGAGTTGACTTCGAGCGAGAGATAGATGAACAGCGTCGCCAGGCTGCAAAAGCCAAGGAATACGCCGGCGCTTTTGGCGTGCGTTCGGGCCACCAACAGCGCATAGCCACCGGCCAAAAAGCCGATGACGGCCCCAAAATCGACCAACCGCAGCGCGGCGTCGCGGAACGAGTATTCTCCGCCGTAAAGCATGCGGTGCGTGATGTCCCAGGCCGGCAGATCGAAGCCAAACAGTTTGATCAGCACTCCGCCGACAAACAGCATCAGCAGCGCGAGCAACCACTCGCTTTCACGGAGACACGTTTCATACAACAGCAGCCCGCATAGGGCCAGCCACAACATCGTGAGCAGGGGGAGCTTGACCGGCGGATACAGGTATCCGAAGGTCCGGTTCAGCTCCAGATGCACGTAGACGAACAGCATGCCCAGGGCGGTTCCCGCGGCCAGCCGGACCGCCCAGGCGTCGCGAATCCAGCCTGGCACGTCGTTATCGCGGTCCACGATTTTCGCGTCGCCGCCGTCCTGCCGCGTCAGCAACCGATACGCCCCGCCGAGCGAAGCGATCGGCACGCCAAACATCACCATCCGTTCGGCAAGCTGGCGCAGATAATCGGCCAGCGGCAGCTTGGCGGCCGAAGGAGTCTGCAGGAATTCTCCGCGCAAATCGATGAAACCGAATCGGAACAGCACGATTGCATACAGCAGGTAGCAGACCTGCCGCAAGAACTCGCTGCCCAGCTTTCCGGCGACCCACAGCAGCACGAACGCTTGGATGGCCCAACTGACGGTAATCCATTGGCGAGACAGGACGAGCGGCATCGTCACCGCCAGAAAAAACGCCGCCAGGCCGATGAAGCTAACCAGCAGTTCGCGGTCGACCAGCCGGCGCCGGAGAAAGTAAAACACGTGAAGCGTATAGAAGGCCGCCAGCGAGAGCGTCGCCGCGGCGACCCATTCGCGCCCGTAAACCTGATCGATCAGGCGATAGGAAACCGCATAGAACACCCCCGCGTTCACCACCAGCGTCAGCAGGTCGAGCAGATTCGACTTTGCTTTGTTGACGACCTTGTAGAGAAAGGTCATCGTCGAGAAGAGTACGAAGAAGGCGATCAAAAACGGCATCACTTCCCAGAAGTGGCCGACGTCGTAGTCGGGCATCGCCGCGAAGAACAGGGCGTAAGTCGCGGCGAAGCTCAGGTAATTCACCAGCGGCCAGTTCTTCCAGTAGCAAAGAGCCAAGACGCCGACGCCCAGCACGAGCACGTAGCCGAACAGGCCGGGAAAGTTGACGACGCCGGTGGAAAGCATGACCGGCGTGCCGTAGCCGCCGATGATGCCCAGCACGGCGACGAGGATGGAGTTGAACCGCACGGCGATGCCGCCGGCCAGGGCGGTGACGACGCTCATCAAGGCGAACGCCGGCGGCATTTCGATCAGGTGATAAAAGTTGGCGGCGGCGAACACGGAGAAGTAGAGCGTCGCCAGGCCGCCCCCCATCAGGCCCTGGCCCAAGACGTGGTATCGACGCCCCAGCAATTGCGTGCCGGCGATCAGCATGCCCAGGCCGGCGATCGTCGAGAGGGCCACGCGGCCCAGTTCGTTGATCAGTCCGTGCTCGACGGAATACTTCAGGAAGAACCCCACCCCGACGACAAGGATCACGATGCCGATCCGCAGCAGCCATTGGCTGGCGACGGCGTATTCCAGGGAGACTCCCGCCGGCGCATGCTCTTCGCCGACGATGATCCAGCTCCAGATTCGCCGGAGGGTCTCTTTCGCGGCGGTTTCGAACTTGTTGGGTACGCGGGGCGCGGTGGGCCGAGGGGGCGTGGGCAGGCGCGGCGCCGGCTGCCATGGCGCGCCGAAATCGGGCCGTGCGGGCCGCACCGGCGACGGTTCGACAACCTGTTCGGGCACCATCTCCGCAGTTTCCGGCGGCGCATGGCGATCGGGCTTAAGGGGTTCCGGGGCGGCGCGTTCCGGCACCGCGCGCTCGGACGTCGTCTCCGGCGTTGCGGGAGAGGACCGTTCCGCGGCGCCCCGCAGGGCCTCGATCTGGGCTCGCAGGGTCCGGAATTCCCGCTTGAGGTCGCCGAGGGCCACCTCCTGTTCCTGTCGCAGCTTGACCAGCAAGATGATCGTTGCGATAGGAAGGATCAGGCAGAGTCCCAAACCGCCCAGCGCGAGCAGCAGCAAGAGATCATCCATCGACGTGCCTTTCCAGAAAACCGCCGGTTCCCATCGCTCTCGCGGAGTCTGCTCAGGGAGCTGACTCGCTCGATCGCTTGATTGTACTCGCCCCGCAATCGGGATGCGCCATGGTTCTCGCGGATTCAGGGGGGGACATCGCCGTGTACCGCAGTCGTAAGGTGGGACAAGCGAGCTTGCGAGCGCCGGCCCACCGTGATGGACGTCGCTTTCGGTGGGCCGGCGCTCGCAAGCTCGCTTGTCCCACCTTACGCTTCGCTGGAACAAAAACCGTTTAAGCAAAACACCGGGGCGGTTATTCCTGCCAGCCCGCCAGGATGCGCTCCACCTCTTCCTTGTGCCCCGTTTCGTCGCTCACCTGGTTTTCGAGCGCCACCTTCAGGCCCACGTCGCCGAACGATTCGGCATGTTCCACGCGCCGCGTGTAGTCGGCAATGGCTTGCTTCTCGGCCTGCAGCACGTTGAGCAGCATTTCGCGCGGCGTCTGGGCTTCGGGCACAGGACGCGGCACGGTGGTCGGCTGTCCGCCGAGGGCCGCAATCTTGTCAGACAAGAACTGCGCATGTCCCAACTCGTCGGTGACTTCCGCCTGGAATAATGCCCGCAGCTCCTTGCGATACGGCCCGGTGATCGTGGCCGAATAGTGCAAATACATGATCACGGCCTGCAGTTCGCCGGCCAGGTCTTCATTGAGGCCCTCCAGCAGCGACTCGCGCATGCTTTCGTTGGTCCCCGGTTCTGATACCCCGCTGGTTTGGTACTCGTGCTCTCGGGTGGTCGTGGCCATGATTGGATTGGCTCCTTTCTAGTTATCGTCGTAAGGTGGGACCAGCGAGCTTGCGAGCGCCGGCCCACCATGTTCGAGGCGTTGGGCGTTGGGCGTTAGGGCATCGGTAGAACAGCGCGCCTAAAGCCTTACGCCCACCGCCTAACGCCTTGCTTTCGGTGGGCCGGCGCTGGCAAGCTCGCTGGTCCCACCTACCGCCGTTCATGGGCAAATGCAAAGACCGTGCCTGCTAGGTAAGACTACTGGACGGCATCTTCGGCATACGCCTTGCTCATATCGACAGGACCATTTTCTTCATTCACAAGGAGCGATTCATGGCTAGCCCAGGCGGCCGGCTCGGGAATGCCGCGCACATGGGCCCCGGCGTAGTTCGTGAACCGCTTCACGGGCCGGCGACTTCAAACACCTGCGCACATTTGGGGCACTTCACCGCGTTGATTTTTCCCGAGGGCAGCCGAAGAGGCGCTTGACAATGAGGGCATTGGCACACTTTTTCGGCCGCACTGGGCGGCGCGGGCTGACCGGACGCCGACGGCGGACCCCGGCCGGTGGCGACCGCCGGCGCTTCGCCCGATGATCCGGCCTCGACCTTGATCGGCTTCTTGCAAACCAGGCAATCGACCGTGCCGCCGCGCGTCGAATCTTCCAACAGCATGAACTTGCGGCAATCGGCGTGCGGGCACTGAACGATAAACGGCATGGAACGGCACCGTCTTGGCTAGGTTCAACGTATCTTAAGTTGGTTCACAAACTCGGCCTCGCGGCCGATGTCGTCTTCCGTCAGGCCGTATTCTCGCTTGATCTCGGCCTGTGCGAAGCGGCCGCCGGTCATGTCGAGCGCCATCACGCTGATCCGGCCGTTGGCGCCGTAGCTCAGCCGCACCTGCACCGGCGAGCGGACCGGCAGGTTGGGCGGCAGCCCCGTCACCTCGCACTCGCCGATCGGAATGTTGTCGTTCGGCCGCTCCGACTCGCCTTCCAGCACCTTGACCACCACGTGCCTGGCGCCGGCCTTGGTCAGGCGAAAGATGCGGCTGGCGGCGAACGGAAGCTGGGTATTCTTCGCGATCACAAAAGCGTTCACCGGCCGGCCGCGCTTGGTGGCTTTGATGCCCAGGCTGTAGGCGTTCACGTTGAACACTTCGACGTCTTTGAGCTCGTCTTTCAGACCTTCGTCGATCTCCAGATCGCCGGCCGTGCCCTTGGCCGCCACGATGCCCGCGTGGATGGCCGCGCCGCGGGCCACCACCTGGTCGGCATCGAGACTATCGTCGGGCTCTTTGCCGGTCGCCTTGCGGAGCATCTCCTTGACCATCGGCATCCGCGTCGAGCCGCCCACCAGCAGCACGCGGTCGATGTCGGTCCAGCTCAGCCTGGCCTGCTCGACCACGAGATCCGTGACGATTTGCGTCTGCACGAGCAGCTCTCGCGACAGATCCTCGAATTGCTCGCGGCTGAGATTGAGCGTCAGCGAGTGTTCTTGGTGGAAGCACTCCAGCGGCACCTGCGGCAGGTCGCTGAGCAGGATCTTCGAGCGCTCGGCCAAGGCGGTCAGCGCCGCGCGGCGCTGGTCGTCGGCCAGCGGGTCGATGCCGTATCGCTCGCGGAACTGAGCGGCGATGTGTTGCACGATCTTTTCGTCCCAGTCCTTGCCGCCAAGCTGCACGGCCCCGTCGGTGGCCAAGGTCTCGAACCGTTTGGCCGCCAGGCGGACGACCGTGACGTCGAAGGTGCCGCCGCCGAGATCGTAGACCAGGGCGGTCAAGGTTCCGCCCGGCACGTCGAGCGGAGACGCCGCACCGCCGGCCGATTGGCCCGCCATGGCATACGACAGCGCGGCGGCCGTCGGCTCGTTGAGAACGTCGATCACGTCCAGCCCGGCGATGCGGCCGGCGTCCTCCGTCGCTTTGCGGCGCGTTTCGTTGAAGAAGGCGGGCACGGTGATCACCGCCTTGGCGATCGGGCCGATGTGCCGTTCGGCGTCCTGCTTCAGCTTGCGGAGGATGACGGCCGAAAGGGTTTCGGGGCGGAAGACGCGGCCATCGACGGGGTGCGAATAGCGCACGCCGCCCATATCGCGTTTGACCCACAGGGCGACGCGTGCGGCATCGACCGCCGCCGCCTCGCGCGCCGCCTTGCCGACCACCGCGGAATTGCCGTTCAAGTAGACGGCGCTGGGCGTGAGCGGGTCGCCGTCTTTGTTGGACAAGGTCACCGCTTTGCCCTTGGCATCGAGGTGGGCAATGACGGAGAACGTCGTGCCCAGGTCGATGCCTACCAGGTTGTGATGCTCGCGCGACAAAGCGGTGTCTCCCATGGTTCCAGCCTACGTTCTAACAATCTTTTCATCCGTCGTCAGCCGGAGATACCGGCGGTCGCAGTTCAATTCCGATGGTTTCGCCCGGAAAAACGGGCTGCGGCAGGAACAAAGACAGCTTATCGCGGCCGCGGGCAACCGTCGTAGACCAACCGCCGGCCCGAGGCCGCACGTCGATGACGGTCCAACCGTTCTCCTGGGTGCTGGCCATCGCCGAGAGTTGCTGGGGCCGGATCAGCAGCGTGTCGGCCCCGGCCGGCGCGATTGCGGGCGGCGACGTTTCTCGAGTGGCGATGATACCTTGACGCAGCCACGCTCGCGGCAGTTCGATGCACGGGCCGGTCCAGCGGGCAACGGCTTCGCTGACCGGATGCCAATGGAGCTCGGACGGCGTACCCTCTTGCACCAGGCGGCCGCCGTCGAGCACGGCGATGCGCTCGCAAACCATCGCGGCTTCGTCCCACGAATGTGTGACAAAGATGCACGTCGTGCGACGCGCGGAGACGCAATCGCGGATCAGCTCCAGCATGTCGGTGCGCAAGGGAGGGTCGAGATGCGCCAGCGGCTCATCGAGGAGCAGAAGGTCGGGACCGACTGCCAAAGCGCGGGCCAGGGCCAATCGCTGGGCTTCGCCGCCACTGAGCTGCGCGGGGCGGTGGTTCCAGACACGGGCCGGCAAACGCAGCTCGCCGAGCAGTGCTTCCGCCCGACGCCGGCGGTCGTTGACGGCGTGGCGAAACAAAACGCAGCGTAAATGCTCGAGCGCGGTGAGGTGAGGCCAGAGGGCCAGGCTCTGGAACACCATGCCAATTCGCCATCGGCCGTTCGCGGGGCCGTCGATGATGATGTTGCCGGAGGTGCAGCGGGTCAAGCCGGCAAGAAGCCTGAGCAGCGTCGTCTTGCCGGCGCCCGAGCCGCCCAAGAGTCCCACCACCTTGCCGGCTTCGATCTGCCAACAGACCCGGTCGAGCACCTCGACACGGTCGAAACGCTTCGTGACCTCGTGACACTTGATCGAATACATCGTCAAACCACTTCCAGGCAGCGATTGGTAAGCAGAAAATACGCCAGCACGGGCAAGAGGGCCACCGCCAACTGCATCAGAGCCAGGCTGGCCGCCACGTGGACCGGGCCGAAGTGCATGAACGTGAACAGCCGCAAGGCCAGCGTTCCCTGACCCGGCGCGCAGAGGAGTTGGCTGATTTCGACTTCGCCCACGGTGAGCACGTAACCGATCAGTACCGCCGCCAAGGCATGATCGGCCAACAGCGGAAGATCGATCCACCATGCCCGCCGCCAGCGGCCCAACCCCGACAGCCACGCCGACTCGCGCCATTCGCCGGCGATGCGGCGCTCGCCCGACGCCATGGCACGGGCGGCAAACGGCCAAGCTCGCGCGGTCAAGGCCAAGACGACGAGCGCGTTGGTGTTGCCCAACGCCTTCAGATCCACTGGCCAATCGCGATTGTAAAACTGGGAATAGGCCAGTCCCAAGACCAGCGCCGGCACGCCAATCGGCAGCAGCGACAGGAAGTCCAAAGCGAGGCTCTTTCGCCGGGCGGCCGCTCGCCCGACCACCGTGGCCGCCAGCAGCGCGAGGGCGGCTGCCAGCAACGCCGTGCGCAAGGTGTTGGCGGTCTCCGGCGCCGCGTCGCGAGCGGCAGCCAGAAACTTCGGCAGCGACCGGCACTCGACCACCATCGCGGAAACCGGCAAAACGACCGTGATCGCCAGATAGCCGGCCAACGCGGCCGCCACAAGCCAGGCCCGCCGCCCCAACTCGATGCGCTGAGCGGCCGTTTCGCTTCGGGCCGTGACATACTGCCGGCGCCGTTCGACGAACGCCAGCACTGCCACGGCGAACAGAGCGACCGAGAGCAAGGCCAGCGCCGATCGCGAGGCGCCGCCGCGATCGAGGTAGTTGGTCAGACGCAGATAGACCTCGATGGGAAACAAGCGACATTGCAGGACGTGCGGAACGCTGAAGTTGCCCAGGCTGAGTGCGAACGCCAGCAGCCAAGCGGCTGCCGCTTCCGGCCGAACGGCCCCGGCCAGCCATCGCCCGCGGCGCCACGGCGGCAACAGCAGGCGGGCCGCGTCCCAACCCGACTGCGGCAACCGGGCCAGTCCACGCCCGATGAGCAACATCGCCAGCGGAGCGTACATCTGGCCCAGCACCAGCACCGACGAAGTGAAATGCCCGGCGTCGAGCTGAGTCAGCCAAGGCCGCCAAGTGTCGCCCAGCCAGCGGTCGACAAGCCCGCTCGACCCATAGCAATAGACCTGAGCCAACGCCCACACCGCACTGGGTGAAGCGAAGGCGATCAGCATGGCCGTGGCCCACAGGCTGCGGGCCGGCAAATCGGTCAGTTCCAGCGCGGCCGCCACCAGGCCGCCCACGATGACGGCCACACTCGCGGCGGCGGCGCTCACCGCCAGACTGGCCGCGAACGAGGTCCAAGGGAACGCCGGCCGGCCCGCAACGCCGACGGCCGGCGACGGCGGCCCGGTGAAAGCTTGTTCGGGCGAAGAACGATCGCCGATGGCGAGCGCCGCCAAGGGCAGGAGCAACACCATTGCCACGCCCAAGGCCGGCCACAACGGCCAACCGGGCAAATATTCGTGCTGGTGCGCGATGCCTTTGCCGGTCACGGATGAAAGTGCTCCCGCGTCCAGCGACTGCTCGTGTCGAGTTGCTCGTAGATCGCCGTATGCGTTACCTGCATGGTTCGCAGCGGCCAAGCGCGCGACACGAACTTGGGCTGCGGCGAACCGCGGCGTACCGGCAAGTAGCCTTTGCCGTCGGCCGTGAGCGCCGCTTCAACCTGGCGGCTGACGAGGTAGTCGATGAGCCGCCGGGCCGACTCGCCGTGCGGCGCCCCGCGCACCAGCGCCACGCTGCTCGGCACCAGCAGCGTTCCCTGATCGTGCTGGTCGGGAAACACCATTCCGATCGGTTCGCCGTCGGCCAGACCGGAGAGCACGTCGTCGGTGTCGGTGAGTCCGACGAAAACCGGCGAGGCGCCCGGCTTGGCGCGGGCCACGAGATTCTTGACCATCGCGTTGCCGTCCACGATTCGCACGTCGTTGGCCAGAAGATCGTCGAACCACTTCGTCGCGCCTTCCGGCCCCAGCGCCGCGAACAGGGCGGCCGCGTGAGCGCGGGTGGTGCCAAACTGCGGGTCGGCGATGGCCACCTGGCCCCGCCATTCGGGCCCGGCGAGGTCTTGCAAGCCGCGAGGGGCCTTTTGTTCCGGCACATGGTCGGTGTTATAGACGATCACGCGGGCCCGCATGGCCACCGCGGTCCAACGGCCGTCGGCGTCTTTCGAATCGGCGGGAATATCGGCCGCTTCGGGAGACTCGTAACGATCGAGCAGGCCGCGATCGGCCAGCAGCAGTGTCTGCACCAGTTCGTTATTCCAAAAGACGTCGCACCGCGGCGACTGCGACTCCGCCAGCAACCGTGTTACGAGTCCGGTCGTCTTGGCCGCTTCGGCGTCGTAAACGGCGCGAACGTGAATGCCCGAAGCCGTTTGGAAGTCGTTCAAGATCGGCTCGGCATCGCCGCGGTCGATGGCCACGTAGACGACGACCTCGGGGGTATCCTCGCTACGGCAGCCCGGCAAAACGCACAGCGCGATTATCGCAAGCCAGATGCCGCCTTCGATCAATGGCGTCGCCCCTTTCGATAGTAGACCTCCGATCCGACTCGCATGAAATATAAAGGCGAGAAGTGGCCGTCAGCGTCACGTTGGGCGATGACGTCTTGAATCGAGTCGCCAAACCAGATGCAGCCGCTGGCCGGGTCGATTCCGGCGGTCCTTCCGATTTGTTTTGACAGATCATGCCGCCGCTGATATTCCGACAAAAGCTCTCGCGCTCGGTTCGAATCAGCTTCGGTCCAATGAGAAACGGTCATTCCAAATTCCTCAACGAACGCATATTCTACTGGCGGCGAACCTATGATCCATCTTAGATTGGCTACTCGACTAAGAAAAGGCCGACATTGCTTCGTCAAGGCCCCAGCTCCATCTTGGCATGCGCGACGACCAGGGCTTCGGCGTCGGGATACCAGGGAAACGACTTGTAGAGAAGCTGCACCTCGGCGACGACCGGCGGCCCGACGATGGGAAAACGTGCCTCGAACGTCTGGTCGATGCGCAGCTTCTCCGCACTCGACTCTCCACGAAAGGGCGTGATGCCTTTGATCAACTCCTGCCTGGCCAGCGTGATCTCGCCCCGCGAATTGCGCTCGATCACCTGAAGATACAGTACGCGATTGTGTCGCTCGCCCGGAAAGTTATGCCCCGTGGCATGGTTTGTGGCGGACACGACGAGTTCGTCGCGGTCGCGGCGGCAGCTCAGTTTCGCCGCCGAACGAATCAGATTGAGATCGTGTCCGCCGAGGCAGACATGATTGCGGCCGTGGGCCCTCTCGGCGACCGCCGGCATGTGGCACGACTGGCATTCTTTGCTCGCCGTGCGATACCGGCTTTCGTGCCAATCTTGATAGATCGCCTGGTGGCAGGCGCCGCAGGCCCGGCTGCCGCCGAAACCCTTGACCTCACGCGGACGGCAGGGCGCGTCGGCGATGGTCCGCGCGGCCGCAATGCCGCCCTCGGCCAGGCCATGACAGCTCAGGCAATCGACCCCGCTGGCCGGGTCGTCGGCGCGCAGCTCGATCGGAGCGCTGACATCCATCACGAGTTCGCGGACCGGAGCGTGGCACGACTGGCAGCGGCGGTCGAAGCCGAAATGTTGAAATGCGGCCTGCACCGGATCGTCGCTCCAGGCGCGCGAGTGGTACGAGGTTTGCCATTCACGCCACACCTGCTCGTGACAGCCACGGCAATCGCCGGCGGCCTTCACGCTCGAGGCGGCAGGCGACGGCGGGCCGGCGCGCGGCGCTTGGCCGATGGCCACCAGCAAGGCCAGGGCCACCAAGCAGAGCAAAGCAGCGGCAATTCGCGTTTTGGCAAACATGAAACGAGAAAGCGGGGCTTAATGAATTACGATCGGATTGTAGTGTTCTGCAAGTTATCCCGATTTTATGCCGCCGTCGTAAGGTGGGGCCAGTCCCGCGCGGACGGAACGCTTTCGGCGGAGGGGGCGACAATCGGCGTGCCGGACTCAGAACGGCCAGGCCCTGCGCAGCGCGGCGCGCTGCTTTTCGATAAGCTGCTCGATGCCGCCGCGGGCCAACTTCACCAAGGCCGCCAGCTCCTGCTCGCTGAAGGTCGCTTCTTCGCCGGTCCCCTGCACCTCGACGAAACGTCCCGCACCGGTCATGACCACGTTCATGTCGACGCTGGCGGCAAAATCTTCCTGGTAATCGAGGTCGAGCACCGGCCGCCCGTCGACCAGACCAACGCTGACCGCGGCCACGCTATCGCACAGCGGACGGCGCTGGGCGTCGGGCAATTCTTTGATCGCGGCCAGGGCGTCGACCAATGCCACCAATGCCCCGGTGATGCTCAACGTCCTGGTGCCGCCGTCGGCGTCCAAGACGTCGCAATCGACCGTGATCGACCGCTCCCCGAGGGCTTCCAGGTCGACGATGGCCCGCAGACTTCGGCCGATCAGCCGTTGAATTTCCGTGGTTCGGCCGTCGATCTTGCCGGCGCGATCCCGCGGCTTGCGAGGGCTCGTGCTGCCGGGCAGCATGCTGTATTCGGCGGTGACCCAGCCGCGACCTTCGCCTTTCATCCAGCCAGGCACTTCTTCGGCCACGCTGGCCGTGCAGAGCACCGTGGTGCGGCCGGCCTGAATAAGCACGCTGCCGGACGCGGTACGGGTGAAGCCCCGCTTGATCGTGATTGGGCGCAGCTCGTCGGCCCGCCGGCCATCGTGGCGGAGCAGTTTTGGATTTTGGGTTTTCACGCTTTGGCTCCCAGCAGCCAGGCCAAGATCCCTTTCTGCACGTGCAGCCGATTGGCGGCCTGTTGCACCACCACGCTCGACGGTCCGTCCATCACGCCGTCGGTCACTTCTTCGCCGCGACGCGCCGGCAGGCAGTGCATGAAGAACGTGTTTTCGGGCGCGTGCGAGAGCAAGGCTTCGTTCACCTGGTAGTCGGCCAGCGCCTGCCGCCGCACGTCGCTTTCGGCTTCCTGGCCCATGCTCGTCCAGACATCGGTATAGATGGCCGCCGCGTCGCGCACCGCTTTGCGCGGATCGGCGGTCACGGTCAGCTTCAATTGCGGCACCACCTTCTTCAGCAGGGCCAGAAAGTCGGCCTCGAACTGATACTCCTTGGGCGCCGCCAGGATAAACCGCATGCCCAGCTTGCCGCAGCCGATCGCCAGGCTGCGGGCCACGTTGTTCCCGTCGCCCACGTAAGCCAGCGTCCGGCCTTTCAACGGCCCAACCAGCTCGCGCAACGTAAACAGGTCGGCCAGCGCCTGGCAGGGATGCAGGTAATCCGTCAGCCCGTTGATGACCGTACACGTCGAATGCTCGGCCAGCTCCTGCAGCTTCTGGTGCGACTGAGCACGCACGACGATGGCGTCGACATAGGTGCTCAGCACGCGGGCAAAATCGGCGATCGTCTCCCGCGATCCCCAGCCCACCTCCTTGCCGAGAAACAGGCTGCTGCCGCCCAGATGACAGATGCCGGCCTCGAAGCTGACTCGCGTCCGCAGCGAAGGCTTCTCGAACAGCAAGGCGATCACGCGGCCGGGCAGCAGCGCCTCTCGCAGTCCCTGGGCGTGCTTGCTTTTCAGGTCTTCGCTGATGGCAAACACCCGCTCGAATTCGGCGCTCGACAGATCGGCCAGCGTGATTAAGTTGCGCATGGCTTATACGGGCTGCTCCACTTGTTCCTTCAATACTTCGGCCAGCACGTCGCAAGCGTCGTGGGCCTGTTGCTGGCTGAGATTGAGCGCCGGCAAAAGGCGGATGACCGTTCCCTGCGTGCAATTGACCAGCAGCTTGCGGTCCATGCAGGCTTTGACCACCGGCGCTCCTTCACGCGCCAGCTCGATTCCGATCATCATGCCCAGCACGCGAACGTCTTCAATGGCGTCGCACTCGCCGCGGAGCGTTTCCAGGCGGTCGCGAAAGACTTCGCTCACCTGCTTTGCGTTCTCCAGCAGGTTCTCTTCTTCGATCATCTCGATGGCCGCGATGCCGGCCCGTGCCGCGATGGGATTGCCGCCGAAGGTGGCGGCGTGCATGCCCGGCCGCAAACTGGGCGCGATTTCGGGCTTGGTCAGCATCGCTCCGCCCGCGATGCCCCCGCACAACGCCTTGGCCAGCGTCATCACGTCGGGCACGACGCCGAAGTGCTGGTAGGCGAACCACTCTCCCGTGCGGCCGAAACCGCTCTGCACTTCGTCGAAGATCAGCAGCAGACCGTGCTCGTCGCAAAGCTCACGCAGACCGGCGAGAAACTCTTGCGGCGGAATGTTGATGCCGCCTTCGCCCTGCACCGGCTCGACCATGATGGCGGCCGTTTCGGCATCGACCAGCTTGCGCACCGCCTCAAGATCGCCGTAGGGTGCATAGACGAAGCCGGCCATCAACGGCCCCAGACCTTCGTGATATTTCGGCTGGGCGGTGGCCGCGGTCGAACCGAGCGTGCGGCCGTGGAAGCCGCCGGTGAAGGTGATGATCTTGTAGCGTTGCTTGGGCGTGTGCAGGCGGGCCAGCTTGATGGCCGCCTCGTTGGCCTCGGTGCCCGAATTGCAAAAGAACGCCTGCCCGCCAAAACTCCGCTCCGAAAGCGCCTTGGCCCACAGCCCCTGGGCCTCGATGTACCAGGTGTTCGGCACGTGGATCAGCGTGGCGACCTGCTCCTGAACGGCCTTCACCACCGGCGCCGGACAATGCCCCAGCAGATTGCAGCCCCAGCCGGGAAACAGGTCGAGATAGCGCTTCCCCTCGCTGTCCCAGACATAGGAACCTTCGCCGTGCGTCAGGCACACCGGGTAGCGGTTATAATTCGGGATGACGTACTTCTTGAACAGCTCGATGACTTCGGACGACGAAGAAGCCAGCGACTGGGACACGGGGGGCGGTGCAACGGCGGCTTGCGAACTTGCCATGAGATGACTTCCTAATTGATTTTGTTCCACACGGGCGTAGAGACAAGCGACTCCGGGCCTTGGTTCGGCCTTCATTCGTTGACGATTTCGGTTCCCACACCGCTGCTGGTGTAGATTTCCAGCAGCAGCGAATGGCGCAGCCGTCCGTCGATGATGTGGATCTTGCTGACGCCGTTGTTGAGCGTCTCCAGGCAGGCTTCGACTTTGGGGATCATGCCCGACTCGATCGCACCGCTGGCCATCAACCCCCGCGCTTCGGCCGCGGTGAGCGAGTGGATGAGCGAGGCGGGGTCGTCTTTGCTGCGGCGGACGCCGTTCACGTCGCTGAGAAAGACGAGCTTTTCGGCCCGCATCTCCTGGGCGACGGCGGTGGCCGCCGTGTCGGCGTTCACGTTCAACTTCTGCTTCTGGCCGTCGACGCACATGGAGGGGATGACCGGGACGATGCCGGCATAGCACAGGTTCTCGACCGTCGTGCGGTCGACGCGCGTCACCTGACCGACGTGCCCCAGGTCGATCGGCTGGCCGTTTTCGCCGTCGAGCATCATCCGCTCGCCAAACAGGACGTTGGTGGTGTGGAAGTTGAGCGGCGCGGCGCGGCCGCCGAGTTCTTCGATGCGCTCGAAAATGTGCTCGTTGGTTTCATAGGCCAGCACGCGCTCGACGATTTCGAGCGCGGCGTCGTCGGTATAGCGGCGGCCTTGCACGAACCGCGGCACCAGCCCGGCCTCGGTCATGGCGCGGCTGATGGCCGCGCCGCCACCGTGGACCACCACGGGCCGCATGCCGACGGTGCGCATGAAGATGATGTCGAGCAGCAGGTGCCGCAGGGCGTTGGCGTCTTCCATCACGCTGCCGCCCAGCTTGATGACGGTGACTTTGTCGCGGAAACGCCGGATCCATTCCAGCGCCTCGATGAGCACGTCGGCCTTTTCGATGGCGCTAGACAGCGGCTTTGTCTCCTGGAACGTGGTCGGCTGGGCCTGGCCGGCGGGTAACCATTCAGCGACGGCAATGCTCACGGGCGGCGGTCCTCCGTTGTGTTGCGGGGCCGAAAGAAAACAAGCTTCCCCAGGGGAAGCGTGGTCTCGCCGGCGTCAGGATGGAAGAAAACGTTTTATTGTAGATGACGGCAGGGGGGTGTCAACTATTCTTCCGGCCTCGGCGGCTCATCGGCCGGAAAAACGGGCCGCCATCGATGATGCCCGGCGTCCGGCTTTACCGGCGGCAACCTTTGACAAGCCTTTGCCAGCCCGTGACAATGAGCTCTGACAGTCGGCGTGAGCCCATTGTGACAGGTCAGACTTGGGCGGCGTTGGGCAGAAGCAATCCAACGGCTACGGGAGATCCTTGACTTTCAAGCCATGCCAGAAAACGGCTACGACCCGCAACGCCTTGACCGCCGAAGATTTGTGAAGGCGTCGCTGATTTCTGCCGCATTGCCGATCGGCGCGGCAGCGGCGTGTCGCGAGAGCCGGGCCGCGGAGCCGCTGCCGGCAACGGCCGAGATTCCCGAGATCATCGACACCAACGTCCACTTGTTCGAGTGGCCTTTTCGCCGGCTCAAGTATGGCCGCACCGACGCCCTGATCGCCAAACTGCGGAAGCATCGCATCACAAGCGCGTGGGCCGGCAGCTTCGAGGCGGTGCTGGAGAAACAACTCGACCTCGTGAACCGCCGCCTCGCCGACGAGTGTAAGGCCCAGGGCGACGGCATGCTCGTTCCCATCGGCAGCGTCAACCCGGCCTGGCCTGACTGGGAGGCCGACCTTGAAGCGTGTCACGAACGGCACCGCATGCCCGGCGTGCGGCTCTATCCGATGTATCACGGCTACGCTCTCGACCACCCGGAGTTCGCCCGTCTGCTCGCCGAGGCCGCCAGGCGGAAAATGTTGGTGCAGGTCGTCCTGCGGCTGGAAGACGAGCGCGTTCAGCATCCGGCGGTGGCCGTGGAGGCCGTGGATGTCTCGCCGCTCGTCGGCTTGCTCAAGAATCTGCCCGACGCGAAGGTGCAGTTGCTCGATTCGGCGGGGCCGCTCTTGGGCAAAAACGTCGCCGCCCTGGTCAAGGAAACGACGGTCACGTTCGACGTCGCCGCCACCGAAGGAAATGGCGGCGTCGGGCGGCTCATCGAGGGTACGAACTACAGCTACCGGGGAGCGATTCCCGTCGAACGGCTGTTGTTTGGCTCTCATGCTCCCTATTTCCCGTGCGAGAGTGCATTGCTGAAGCTGTTCGAGTCGCCACTGGACCTGGAGCGGCTGCGGCTGCTCATGCACGCCAATGCCCGTCGTTTGATAGGCTCCCCGAGTTGAGTTCGTCGCCCACACTAACCCGAAGCGCAAGTTTCGACGTTGCGCTTTTGGCACCTGGCCGCGTAGCGGCGACAGAGTTTAGCCGTGGGCGCGAGCCCTCGTTGTTACACACAAGTTTCTTCTTGAACCTCGGCCTCCGGGCCGAAAAGTTCCCAGCAAAGGCGAAGTCGTGCATCCTCTGAAGGCCGATCCAGACGGTTTGAGGACCAGGCGGGTCGGCACGCTTCCGGTTCACGAACCCTCCAAGCTGGGCGATCAGTCGGACCATAATTCCCAGAGATGGCGGCTCGGACGGAGGGTCCTCGCGGTGAACCACCTTCCAGACCCCAAGCGGCACACGTACAGCGTGCGCCAGGCAGAGCGGCGTTTTGTTTTTGACAACGGTCAATGTTTTCTGACAACGGTAATTCGCTACGCATCCGCAACTGGACTTGGACGCGCACAGGGATTAGGATGCGTTCTGTCCATCGGAAGGGAGTTTTTCACATCGCATGACCAGCGCCCGCAACGGAATCTCGCCCGGCGAGCAACCCGATACAGGCTCCACACCCGAACTTCTCTGGCAACCGACGGCCGACCAGATCGCCCGATCGAACATGACCGCTTTCATGCGGTTCGTGGCCGATCGCGGTCATCCGGCCATGTCGGACTACCCGCCGCTCTATCAGTGGTCGATCGACAACCCTGAGGCGTTCTGGGCCGCCGTGTGGGACTTTTGCGGCGTTGTGGCCAGTCGCCGTTTTGACTCGGTGGTCGAAGACTTCGACCGCATGCCTGGCGCACGCTGGTTCAATGGCGCCCGGCTGAACTTTGCCGAAAACCTGCTTCGCTACCGCGACGACCGCCCGGCTCTGGTGGCCGTCAACGACCGCGGCGGACGGAGAGAACTGAGCTACCAGCAATTGGCGCTGGCCGTGGGACGCGCCGCGCGGGCGTTGAGGGCGTTGGGCGTGGCGCCGGGCGATCGCGTGGTGGGCTACCTGCCCAGCATTCCCGAAACGGTCATCTCGGTGCTCGCCGCCGCCAGCGTGGGGGCGGTCTGGTCGAACTGCTCGCCCGACTTCGGCGCCCAGGGCGTCTTGGACCGTTTCGGCCAGATCGATCCCAAAGTGCTGATCGCCGTCGACGGCTACATCGAAACCGGGCGGCACGTCGATCTGTCGCCGCGAATCGAACAAATCCGCGCGAACATCGCATCGCTCCAGCACGTGGTCATGATTCCCAATCTCGACCCGCCGGTCTTGAACTTAGACGCGCTGGCCGGCGCCGTTGCCTGGGACGATTTCATGTCCAGCGCTCCGGCCGGCCCGCCCACTTTCGAGCAGCTTCCGCCCGATCACCCGTTCTACATTCTCTATTCGTCGGGCACGACCGGGCGGCCCAAGTGCATTGTCCACAACACGGGTGGCGTGCTGGTCAAGCACCTGTTGGAACACATTCTGCACGGCAACCTGACGCGCGACGACCGCATGTTCTATTACACCTCCGCCGGCTGGATGATGTGGAACTGGCTCATCAGCACGTTGGCGGTCGGTTGCACAGTGGTGCTCTACGACGGCGCGCCCTTGGCCCCCAAGGTCGACGTCTTGTTCGACCTGGCCGAGCGCGAGCGGGTGACGGTCTTCGGCACCAGCCCCAAGTACCTATCGACCGTCGAAAAGATCCACGTCGAACCGATCAAGACGCACGACTTGTCGTCGTTGAAGGTGGTGCTTTCGACCGGGGCGCCCTTGCACGGCGAGAGTTTCGACTACGTCTATCGGGCGATTAAGCCCGATGTGCGGCTGTCGAGCATTATGGGCGGCACGGAGTTGTGCGGTTTTTTCCTCAGCGACAATCCCATCGGCCCGGTCTATCGCGGCGAGCTGCAATGCCTGACCTTGGGAACCAAGGTGGAAGTGTTCGACGAAGCCGGCCGATCGGTCGTCGGAAAGCCGGGCGAGCTGGTCTGCACGGCTCCGTTCCCCTCGATGCCGCTGGGCTTTATGAACGATCCGGAAGCGTACCACCGGACGTACTTCTCGCAGTTCCCCGGCGTGTGGCGCCACGGCGACGTGGCCGTGCTGAACGAGCGCGGCGGCATGGTGTTCTACGGCCGATCCGACGCCACCTTGAACCCCGGCGGCATCCGCATCGGCACGGCCGAAATCTATCGCCCGGTCGAGGCCGTGCCGGAGGTGTTGGAGTCGATCGTCGTCGGTCAGGACTGGGAGGGCGACATGCGGGTGGTGCTGTTCGTCAAGCTCCGCGAGGGGCTGGTGCTCGACAACGAGCTGCGAAAGCGGATCCGAGACGAGATTCGCCGCAGCGCGACGGTGCGGCACGTGCCGGCCCTGGTGCTGCAAGTGGCCGACATTCCCCGCACGCGCAGCGGCAAGCTGGTGGAGTTGGCCGTGCGCGACGTGATTCACGGCCGCGCGGTGCGGAACGCCGAGGCCCTGATCAACCCCGAGGCCTTGGAGTTGTTCAAGAACCGCCCGGAGCTGGCCCGCTAATTAGCCACCGCCGCTTGGCCAAGACGTCGCCAAAGAACCTTAACCTGGCGGGACGGCTCTCGCACCGCGATCTGCCTGAAATGACGGAACCTGCCGTTAGCTTGACCTAGGTCAATTTCGCCAGCTTGCGTATAATGCCGCCACACGAATCGCCTCACGCGGCAAGGAAGCTTCCGATGCGAAAAATCGCCATCATCAATCAGAAGGGGGGCGTGGGCAAAACCACGACCGCCGTCAATCTGGCGGCCGCGCTGGCCGCCACCGGTCAGCGGGTCGCGGTCATCGACCTCGACCCACAGGCCCACGCCAGCTTGCACCTGGGCCTGCCGCCCGAAAACGACGGCGGCTCCGTGTACGACGTGATGACCGGCGATGCCCGGCTGGCCGACGTGCGCCGCCAAGTGCAAGACAGCCTCTGGCTCGTCGGATCGCACATCGACCTGGCGGCGGCCGAAGTCGAGCTGGCCGGCGTGGTCGGCCGAGAACTGATCTTGCGCGATAAGCTTGCCGAAGACGACGAGCGGTTCGACTATCTGTTCATCGACTGCCCGCCCTCGCTGGGCATTTTGACGCTGAATGCCCTGGCGGCCGTCGACGAGGTCTTCATCCCCTTGCAGCCGCACTTTTTAGCCCTGCACGGTCTCAGCAAGCTATTGGAAACGATCGACCTGGTGGGGCGGCGGCTGAATCCGCGACTGCGGCTATCGGGCGTGGTGCTCTGCATGTTCGACGGCTCGACGCGGCTGGCGAGCGAGGTCTGCCACGACGTGGAACAGTTCTTCGAGCAGTGCCGCGCGGGCCGCACCTGCTGGTCCGATGCTCAGCCCTTTCAGACCCGCATCCGGCGCAACGTGCGGCTGGCCGAGGCGCCGAGCTTCGGCAAGTCGATTTTCGATTATGCCCCCGGCTCCAACGGCGCCGACGACTATCGTCAGCTCGCCCAAGAGGTGCTGCAGCTCGCCCCGGCGGTGGCGACGCCGTAAGGTGGGGCCCGTCCCGGCGCCGTGACGAGCGCCGGCCCGGTGAAGGCGGTTGGAAGGGCTTTTGGGGCGTGGTCCGTGTAGACTGCCAACGTGACGCTCCGCCCGGCAAGCGGGCGGCATCAGCCGGAAAAAAACCGCATCAACGTTTCTGCCACAAGGCCGACGTTTTGCGCATGCCAGTCCCACCCTACGTTCTTCGCAAACAATGGGCCGCGAGCGCGTCGGCCAGCGGGTCGGCGTCCGCATTGCAAAAGCCAAGGTGCAGGTGCCGCCGCCAGCCTTCGGCGTATTGAAAGCAGCCCGACATGCGGCCGACTTCGGCCGATAGCTCCTGCATGGTGCGCAGATAGGAGTCGAGTCCCTGGCTTTCGTCGAGCCAACGTTTCTGGCTGGCATGGCAGGCGAGCATGGCCGCCTTCTGCGGCATCACGTCGGTGACGTCGACAAACAGGCCCGGCAGCACGGGTTCGCCGAGCGGCGTCTGGTTTCCGTGCGGCTGAGCATGATAGACCGTCACCGGTTGCGAAACGGCCGGCGTGGGCGGCTCGGCGGGAAAGTTCGGCATACATCGGGCAAACGCCGCCGTCACCACCAGCCGGCAGGTATTCGTGTGGTCTTCCATGTAATCGACCGGCGAGTGCGTCAGCACGATCTGCGGTGACACCTCGCGCATGATGGCCGCCAGTCGCACGAGGGTCGGACGATCGTAAAAGATTTCCAGGTCGTTGACCAGGCTGTCGTGAAACACGGCCCCGATCGACCGGCAGGCCGCGACGGCTTCTTCACGGCGAACGCGGGCGACCGTGGCGGCATCGTGCTGCGTGGAGCCGCAGCAGCCGTTGGCCACGTTCATGTAGTGCAACTCGTAGCCGGCCTCGCGCAGGCGGATGAGCGTGCCCGCCATGACGAACTCGATATCGTCGGGATGCGCGGCGACGGCGAAAACGCGTTCGGTCATGGCCTGCGCCAATCGGCCTCGGCTTTGCGCATCACGCGTTCGGCCTCTTTGCGGCTAAAACCGAAAGTTTCGATGAAGGAGAGCACCGCCTCCCGCTTTGGGGCGGCAATTCTGCCATTCCAGATTGCGGCTGGTGGTGGAGTTTCCCCGCCGAGGACGCCGCGTTCGGGATTGAAGGTGTAGGTGATGCCTCCGACATTGTTGAGGCACAACCAAACTCGCGGTGGAGGGATTTTGGGCGGCATATTCGATCCTAACATCGAATACAGCCCTCCGCAGGAAAGATACTCGATCACCTTTTTCCTGTCGAGGACGGGCGGCGGTTCACCGGGCGGAACCAGTTCTATATCGTCCTCCGAGAGCGCCGCTATGTATGGCTCGTCGGGATCCATGGGAAGTTCGACGCGGTAAAGGTGCCGACCACGAACGCCTAGAGGACCGTGGTCTTCAAGGATTTTTCCGATGACCTTGCCGCTACCGAATTCGAACCTTACCCGATCGCCGACGCGGAACGGGAGCGCTTTTGACGCTGTTGCCATTTTTCCTCCTTACCAGGGTGGAACTCCATTGACGGTCATTAAGTGGTCGCGCATCACGCGGTCGAAACAGCCAGCAAGTTGATCGCAGGCGCTTCGCCAATCGCGCACAATCTGCAATTGCAACGTCGAAGTACCTACAGCGACGAGACTGAAGTCTTGATGGGCGATAGCGTTTCTCCACAGGTTCAGTTCTTCGAGGCGCTTTCGCCGATTCTCGTTGCGAACGTCGAGCTTTTCCACCGCGCCCCAAAACGACAGCCCAAATCTATTATAGTCGGAGCCAACGTTGCCTGGCGTTGGGTTTCCTCGATCGAGTTTACGGTTTTCGCCCAGTAGCGCGCCAAACGCTCTCGCCAGCACGCCGGTCAGGCTTTGAACAAGGTAGTCGGCACACTCGCGGTGCAAGTCGCGGCAAAACCCCTGGAACTGTGACGAGAGCAACACCGCGTATGCCTGATTGATCTGCTGGGTGGCATAGCGGCGGCCGCGGCCCGTGCCGCCGACACTCCTGTGGGCGGCCTCCAATTCATCGAGCGCAATCCGCCGTTCGTTCCGCCAAGCCTGAAGTGATTTCGACGGCATTGTGCCTCTCGCACCGAGAAAACGCTGTCCTTTGCTGGAAGTCTATCGCCGGCGCATCTCGCCAACAAGTTGGCCATTGATTGTCCCAACCTTTGCGGCCCGCGGCCGAGTGCCTTATGATGGCGGCCAACGGCCCGTTGAAGAAACAAAGAACCATGCCGCACAAGTCGATGTTGACCGGATTACAGGGTACGTTCGGCACGGTCCTGGCCGATCCGCCCTGGCGCTTTCAAAACCGGACGGGCAAAATGGCGCCCGAGCACAAGCGCCTGCGCCGCTACCAGACGATGAGCATCGACGAAATCTGCGCGATGCCGGTCGCAAAACATGCCGCCGAGCGCTGCCACCTTTATCTCTGGGTGCCTAACGCGCTCGTGCCCTGGGGACTGCAAGTGATGGACGCCTGGGGCTTCCAGTACAAGACCAACCTCGTGTGGTTCAAGGTCCGCAAAGACGGCGGACCCGACGGGCGCGGGGTCGGCTTCTATTTCCGCAACGTGACCGAGTTGGTTCTGTTCGGCGTGCGCGGCCAATTGAGAACCTTGCCTCCCGGCCGCCGCCAGGTGAATCTGCTTTCGACTCGCAAGGAAGAGCACTCCAAGAAGCCCGACGAGCTTTACCGCATCATCGAGCAGTGCAGCCCCGGCCCGCGGTTGGAGCTTTTCGCCCGCGAGCGCGTGGCAGGCTGGACCCAATGGGGCGATGAACTGGGCACCTATCTCGGCCGGCGGCCCGTCATCCCGCGATACAACGCGCACAAGATCAACGGCGCGGACGACTCATCGGACCCTGCCGACGATGTTCACACTCATCGGCGGCGATCACGCTCCCGCGCTTCGTAGCTCTTCATTTGCCGCGTGCCCCGCCGAAACCGATCCGGCATCCGACGCCCTTTTCAGCCGCGTCGTTTGACAGAAATACCGAATTCCTTCGCCCGCGAGATGATTGAGCCTCACAACCTCGCGCTCGGCTTCGTCGGCATCGTCAAGAACCGCCTTGACCGAGATACAACTCTCCAGGGGAGCGGTTGGCAACAAGAACTCGTCGATCCGCACGATGGCGTAGCCGTGTTCAAAGCGCCCCGGTTTCGCGGAAGAAACCCACTCGATGTCGGTTTGCGACGCGGTCATTTGGCTCCTCCCTCGGTTAAAGTCACTCGGCTCACGTTTCTTCATCGTCCTCGTGCCCTTCTTCCTCATGTTCTTTGTCGTCAACGTCCCCGCCCGCTTCCTCCGCCTCCACGTCGATCACGTCGCCCTCGTTATACTCATCAACCTCTTCCTCATCCGTGTCAAATGGCGCTTCCTCGGCCGCTTCTTCCGCGGCGGGCTTGATGCGGCGGCTGCGGGTCGGCTTGCTCGCTTCCACTTCAGCCGCCGCGTTCTGGCCCGACATCTGTTGCCATTGTTCGAGCGTGACCAGCACTTCGCGGGCCTGCGAACCGTTGTAGGCGCCCACAATACCGTCTTCGGACATGAAGTCGATCAGCCGCGCGCCGCGGCCGTAGCCGATGCCCAGCGAACGCTGCAACAGCGACACGCTGCCGCGCCCCTCGCGGACCACAATGTCGATGGCCGCCTCGTAAAGATCGTCTCGCTTCTTGAAGCGGTCGGCGTCGCCCTCGCCCGGTCCGCTGGCCTTCAACTGCACCAACTCCTTCACAAAATCCGGCTCCGTCGTGCCCACGAACTCCACGATTCTGTTGATCTCTTCGTCGCTCACGTAAGTGCCCTGACCGCGCAACAGCGTGCTCGTGCCCGGCCAGAGGAACAACAGGTCGCCGTTGCCCAACAGCTTGTCGGCCCCCATCTCGTCGAGCACCACGCGGCTGTCGGTGCGGCTGGCCACTTGGAAGGCGATGCGTGCCGGCAGGTTCGACTTGATAAGCCCCGTGATGACGTCGACCGTCGGCTTTTGCGTGGCCAGCACCAGGTGAATGCCCACCGCCCGGCTCTTCTGGGCCAGGCGAATGATGTGCGTCTCGACTTCCTTGGCCGAGGTCATCATCAAGTCGGCCATCTCGTCGGCCACAATCACAATGTACGGCAGGTGCGTGGGAATGTTCTGGCGCTCTTCGTCCGATTCGGGCTGCAAACGGTCGAACAGCTCTTCTTCGCCCAACTGGTTGTAGCCGGCGATGTGCCGCACGCCGGCGCGGGCCAGCAGGGCGTATCGCTCTTCCATCTTGTCGACCGCCCAGGCCAGGATCGCTTCGGCCTTGCGCATGTCGGTGACGACCGGGTGCATCAGGTGCGGCAGCGTTTTGTAGGGACTCAGCTCGACCATCTTGGGGTCGATCAGCAGCATCCGTACTTCGTCGGGCCGGCGGGCCATGAGCATCGACACGATCATCGTGTTCAGGCAGACGCTCTTGCCCGTGCCGGTGCGGCCGGCGATCAGCAAGTGCGGCAGCGAGGTCAGATCGGCGACCATCGGATTGCCCGACACGTCTTTGCCCAGGAAAATGGGAATGCGCATCTTCGCGGCCTTGGCCTGCGACTCTTCGATCACTTCGCGGAGCCGGACGAGCTGCCGCTCGGCGTTGGGCACCTCGACGCCGACCGTGTTCTTGCCGGGGATGGGTGCCACAATCCGCACGCTCGGCACGCGCAGGGCAATCGCCAGGTCGTCGGCCAGACTGGTGATCTTCGAGAGCCGCAAACCGGCTTCCAACTCCACCTCGAACTGGGCGATGACCGGGCCGGTTTCGATCTCCACCACCCGCACGTTGAGGCCGAAACTCGCGAACGCCTGCTCCAGCAGCTTGGCCTTGTGGCGGACCTCTTTTTCTTGCTCTTCGAAGGCGAACGGCTCGCTCTCCAAGAGCATGTCGATGGGCGGCAACTGATAGTCGGGCGTGTCCGCGGTGCGGCTGGCGGCGTCGAGCTCGTTCATCACCTGCTGGCGTTCGTCGCGCTTTCTGGGCGGCCGCACGCGCAGCGCGCTCGACGATTTCGGCTCGGCCACCTGCACGCCGCCCGACGGCTTGCCGAGCGGCTCTGCCTGGTCTTCGTCGACCACGTCGGCGGAACCGGCGTCGGCGATTTCGTTGGCGGCGGGCTTGCCGGCAATGCGGATGGGCGGGCCGTCGTCTTCATCGTCGGCCGGCTTGGCCGGGCCGTTCAGGTCGCTGCGGACCTTTGAGCGGCGCTGCGCATTGCTGCCGCCGATGCCGCCGAACGCGCGGCCGACGCTTCGGGCAGGAATCGCCACCAGCCAGCCCGACAGCCGCAGCAGCAAGTAATCGGTGGCCAGCAGCCAACCGGCGACCATCAGGCTGAAGGCCAGCACAAAAGAACCGGCCGTGGCGACGTGCGCGGCGAGCAGGCCGTAGAGCGTGGCGCCGAGGTAACCGCCGGCGCCGATCACCGGGCCGGGCGAGAACTGCGGCACGGCCATCGCGGCCAGCGTGGTCAGCCCGGCCAGCGACAGCAGCCAGCCGGCGCCGCGCAACGAGGGGTTGCGGACCGCCTTATGTCCCAACAGGGCCACGTCGAGCATGGCCAGCGAGACCACCAGGTAATAGGCGCCGAGTCCGAGCAACTGAAACAGCAGCGATGCCACGAGCGCCCCGACCCAGCCGCAGGCGTTGTTGGTTACGCTCTGGGGCGGGTAAACCAGGTCGCTGGGTGGATCGGCCGGATCGTAAGTGACCAGCGCGATGGAGAGAAAGACGCTCAGCGCCAACAGGAGCAGCGCCGCGAGGTCGAGTTTCGGATTTCGCTTTTCGAGCATGGTTTGGTTCTGCGGGGCAACACGGGCGGCCTTTTGGCAGCCGGTTTCCGATGGGGCAGATCCATGCCCGAACGCGACTTCCGTTGTGTCACTTCTTTACATCGGCACCGCCGCGGCCGCCGCCGCAACCTGGTCGCCGGTTGTCCCTTCTCATTGCCGAGACGGGCATGCCCGACTCAGCCGCAAATCCGGAGCGACCGTTATACGTCGTGCGGCCCAAAAATGAGGCTCGCCATTGCCGAAGAAAATGCGGTGGCTGGGGCAGAGCTTGGCCAGGACCGGCCCGGTTTGAGGACACGCTCTGCGGCCAAGCTCTGCCCCGGTTTGACGCACCGGGGCGTCGAAGCAACTAGGTTGGTGTGTGAATTTGCAAAAACTCGGGGCCGTCGCTTTGAACCGTGCGGTAATTCGGCGTACAATTCGGGGTTGCCCGTGTAACCCAACCCGCGCCGCCCATGTTCCTGAGATTCGACACGACAAAAACGCTGCAGTCCATCGGCGTCGTTCTCCGTCAGCACCATCTGTGTGCCGCGAGCAAGCTGCGCATTGTCAAGCTGCTTTACGTGGCCGATCGCGAAAGCATTCGCGAAACGGGCTTCCCGATTTTGGGAACCAAGACGGTCGCGATGGACCACGGGCCGCTGCACAGCGCCGTCTTGGACCTCATCAACGGCGAGCACGTGGACGAGCCGTGTTTCGCCGCCAGCTTCGACAAGTTCGGTTATATGGTGCAGATGGTCACCGACCCCGGCGTAGACCGGCTCTCGCGGTACGAGATTGAAAAGCTGCAGGAAGTTTGCGAGCGATATGCGGCCGCGGGCGATTGGGAACTGGCCCATCATGTGACGCACCGGTTTCCAGAGTGGCAGAACAACTTTCGGCCGGGGACGTCGACCACGATTTCAATCGAGTCGATCATCGACGCAGTCGGCCGAGGCGACGACAAGGCGTCAATCATGGACGACATTCGGCAAGAGCTCGATGCAGACGTTGCCTTCGGCGCAAAATCGTTGTAGCGAGGACCACGGTCAAGGCCGGCGATACATTTCGGTTTCGCGCTGGCGATCCACATTTGTGGATCATCATCTCCGACCCCGACAAGGACGCCGAGAACGTTTTGATCGTGAATGTCACGAGTTGGCGGGCGGACAAAGACCAAACGTGCCTGGTCGGCCCCGGCGATCATCCCCTTATCGAACACAACAGTTGCATCAACTTCCACGGTTCGCGGGTCTATCCAGACCAGCACTTGAACTGGCTGTTCAACGGCGACAAAATCGTTTTGCATGAGCCGCTTTCGCCGGCGGTGCTTCAGCGAGTGCGAGAGGGCGCCGTTTTGTCGCCGCGCATGAAGCTGGCTCACGGACAAATACTACTCGCCCAGGGGCTGGTCGAGAGCTGACGGAGCTGCGTGGGGCCACACGATTGATCAGGAGCCACGTCTATGAAACTCGACCCTCAGATAACCGGCAACGTCGGGCTGTATTACTGCTGCTATCAGCTTTCGCTTCGCGGCTGGAACGTAATGCCGACAGCACGCAATGCACGGGGCGTCGACATCATCGCCTACAACACCAATGCATCGCAGTTCGTCGGCATCCAAGTGAAGTCGCTCAGCAAGAAGGCGCCGGTCCCGCTCGGCCAATCGCTTGACAAGATCATGGGCGACTTCTGGGTCGTCATCAATAACGTCGCCACACAGCCTCGCGCTTACGTGCTTAGGCCAGCCGAAGTGAAGGAGCGGGCGCATCGCGGAGAGAAGGATGGCAGAGTGTCGTTTTGGCTACAGCCTAACCAATACGAGCACGAGTTATTCCACGAAGCTTGGCAACGTATCGGCTTTGGCCGACAGGATCAGGAGTTGCCGGTAAACGGCGTCGTACCGCAATCGGTATTGCCGAATCGCTGATTTTACGCAGGCCAATCCCACCCTACTTTTCCACAATTCGCACGTTCGTCGACAGAAAATACGGCACGCGGTCGGTAGCGAAGACGGCTTCGCCGAAGATGGCCTGCAATCCCTTTTGAGGGAGCGGCAACACAAATTCGTGGCCATCGCCGCTCGCTTCCATCGGCTGACTCGACCAGCGGGCCTCGCGGAAGTCGCGCGTGGGCGATTCGGCCAGCCAGGCCGAGACGCGCTGCGGGGGTTCGCTCGACGTGACCCGCAACCGCAGCTTGCCGGGCTCGTCGATGAACTTCCAATCGAGATCGGCCAACTTCAGCTCGCCCGCCGCCTGCCGGTGCAAGGCGGTGACCGTGCCCAGCGTGCGCTCGCGATCGTTCAACCCGTGACCCTGATTGGGAACGTACAAGACGTACTTCTTGCCCGTCAGGTCGGCCCAGTAGAGATTGAGTGCGTCGAGCGGCCAATAGCGGTCGTTCGTGCCGAGCAGAATCAGCTTCGGCTGGTCGATGAGATGACGATAGCTGTAGGGATCGACGATCGACACCAGCCGCTGGCCGCGGGGCGTGGCCAGGAGCAGGTGCAGGCCGCGCTGGGTGTAGTCGCGAATTTGCTCCGAAGGTTTGCCCCAGCTCGCAAGCTGGTGCGGCATCTGCTTGGGCAGGTTGAGCGTGTCGATCACGGCGGGCGCCAGGGCGGTGACGCGGCGATCGACCGCGGCGGTGAGCCAGGTGGTCCAGCCGCGCTTCGAGGCGCCGGTGACCGTGAACTCGTCGACGTCGAGCGACCATTCCTGTTTGGCGAACTGTCCGATGGCGTCCATGCCCGCCACCGCGCTCTTGACCATCGGCAGCAACAAGGGCCAAGTGGCGTCGTCGGTTTTGACGAACTGCGTGAAGGTGTGCGAGATCAAGGCGTCTTCGCGCATGCCGTGAAGCGGCTGGTGCGGCACCTGCAACAGCACGGCGAGCGGCGTGCCCGTGTTCTCGGCCACCGCGGCGTACATCGCCGCCTGTCCCGGCACTTCTTCGCCGGCCGCCGGCGGCTGTTCGAGTTCGGGCTTCCAGTTTCCGCCGCCGATGACCAAGAGTGCCCGGCCGCCGTCGCGGAGCTTCTTGGGCTTGAGCACGAAGAGCTGGTGTTTCCAGGCGTGGTCTCGCCAGGTCTGCGAGGTGAGTGTCAGCTCGCACCACGTGCCCTGCGGAATCTCGCCGCGTCGCCGCACGGTCCAGGCGAAGCTCTGGTCGGGCGTTTCCACGTAATCGGCCAGGGCACCCTTGGTCTTTGTGGTGTCGGCCTTCGCGGCCGTTTCGTCGGCCGAAGCCGGTGCGGCCATAAGCGCGAAGGCGGCCAAGAGCAGTTCGAGATATAAAGCGTGCTTCATCATTCCTCGTGGCGAGCGGGATGCGTCAGCTTCCCGGTAAGGGTAGTTGTGATTGGAATACTCAATTAGACTCGCCGGCCTTCCGCGAGGCAACCTCGGCGGTGGCAATCGCCTCGCCCCTTGATACACTTGAAGAAGCTGAACCCCCCAACGCCGAACCTCCAAGACTCCAATGAGAGCTGACGCCGTTCGCACCGAAGTTATCCGCATGGTCCGCCAGGCCCCGTTCCGTCCCTTTGTTCTCAGCATGGAGAACAGCGACCGCGTCACCATCGGTCATCCCGAGAACATTGCATTTGAGCCCGAAGGGGAATCGCTGGATTTTTATGTGATTGCTGGCGGCATTCGGCTGTTCGCCACTTTCAATGCCGTGGCGAGCGTGGCGATGGCCGATTCGATCGAGCATTTGGCGTAACGTGGCAATCGCGAACAACGGCTTCGGTCAGCCATGCAAAATGTACTCGGCATGATCCGTCTTACCATCTGGTCGTCGGCCATCGTCAGCGTGAGCTGGCCGGCGGCGACCGCCCGCGCTGAAGACCCCGCTCGGCCGATTGAATTCAATCGCGATATCCGGCCCATCCTGTCAGACAACTGCTTCCAGTGCCACGGGCCTGACCGCGCACAACGCAAGGCCGACCTGCGGCTCGACCTACAAGCCGAAGCCCTGGCCGAGCGCGACGGCGGCCGTCCGATCGTGCCGGGCAACGCCGCCGCCAGCGAGCTGCTGCGGCGAATGACCACGGCCGATGCCGATGAACGAATGCCCCCCGCCGACAGCAAGCGCCGGCCGACCGCCCAGCAGATCGAACTCCTCCGGCGCTGGATCGAGCAGGGCGCGCCGTGGCAAGCGCATTGGTCGCTCATTCCGCCCCAGCGGCCCGCCGTGCCGACGCTCAACGAGAGCGACGGGCCTGCCAGTCCGATCGACGCCTTCATTCTCGCACGGCTCCGGCGCGAGGGCCTTCACCACTCGCCGCCCGCCGACAAAACAACCTTGCTGCGCCGCGTCACGCTCGATTTGACCGGCCTGCCGCCGGCCCCCGCGGAAGTCGATGCTTTTCTCGCCGACGACGCACCCGACGCTTACGAGCGGGTCGTCGATCGACTGCTCGCTTCGCCGCGTTTCGGTGAACGCATGGCGGCACGCTGGCTGGATGGCGCCCGGTATGCCGACACGAACGGCTATCAGAGCGACGGCGAGCGGATCATGTGGCGCTGGCGCGACTGGGTGATTGAAGCCTTCAACCGCAAGCTGCCGTTCGATCAATTCACCGTCGAGCAGCTTGCCGGCGACCTGTTGCCCGGTTGCACCCTCGATCAGCGGATCGCCACCGGCTTCAACCGCAACCATCGCGGCAACGCGGAAGGCGGCATCGTGCCGGAAGAGTACGCCGTGGAGTATGTGGTCGACCGCGTGGATACGACGGGCACCGTCTGGCTGGGTCTGACGCTCGGCTGCGCCCGCTGCCACGACCACAAGTTCGATCCCTTCAGTCAGCGCGATTACTACCGGCTGTTTGCCTACTTCAACAACGTGCCGGAGCGCGGCAAGGCGGTCAAGTACGGCAACTCGCCGCCCGTCGCGCTCTCGCCGACCCGCGACCAGCAGGCCGGCCTCCAATCGCTCGAACGGCAGCTTGCCGCGGCCGAGGAGTCGTTCGCCAAGCTGGCAGACCCACTCGCCACCGGCCAGCAGGCGTGGGAGCAGTCGCTCGTGGGCGGCCCGCCGCTCGATTGGACGCTTACCGAGGGTCTGGTGGCGGCCTATTCCTTCGACGGCGATCTGCTGAATCGTGTCGACGCGCAAAAGAGCGGCCGCATCGTCGACGGTGCCGAGCAGTTCGCCGCGGGACGCACCGGGCAAGCGGTGCAATTCGACGGCCGCAGGTTCGTCGAGGCCGGCGATCTCGCGCCATTCGGCTTTTACGACAAGTTTACGCTTTCGGCCTGGGTGCGGCTGGGCGACGACCCCCGCGGCACCATCGTGTCGCGAATGACCGATGCGACGCAGGCCGATGGTTATTACCTGACCGCGGACGGCGGCAGAATTCAGCTCAACCTCGTCAAACGCTGGCTCGACGATGCCCTGCGTGTGGAGACGCAGCGCAGGCTCATCCCCGGCCGGTGGCACCACGTCGCCGCCACCTACGACGGCTCTCGCGTGGCGTCCGGCATTCACATCTACATCGACGGAGAGGCCGAACCGCTCAACGTGCCGCTCGACGATCTGAATCAGTCGTTCGACACCAAGCAGCCGCTGCGCATCGGCGGGGGCGGTGGAAGCGACGGACGGTTTCGCGGCGCGCTCGACGACGTGCGCGTGTACCGCCGCGCGCTCGACGCCGACGAGGTGCGGGTGGTCGCCACGGTCGAAACGATCGGCGACATCGCCGCCATGGCGCCCGAGCACCGGCCCACCGGCATGACGCTCAAAATTCGCGCCTGCTTTCTGAACGAGGCCGCGCCGCCAGCGATTCGCGACGCATGGCGGCAGGTGGTTGAGCTTGGGAACCAGCGCACCGCCATGATCGAATCGTTCCCCACGACGATGGTCATGCAAGAGTCGCCGCAGCCCCGCCCGACGCACCTGCTCGTTCGCGGGCAATACGACCGGCCGGGCGACGCCCTCTCTGCCGGCGTGCCCGCCAGCCTGCCGCCGCTTGCCGACGGCTTGCCGAACAACCGGCTCGGCCTGGCGCGTTGGTTGGTCGGTCCGACCAACCCGCTCACGGCCCGCGTGGCCGTCAATCGCCTTTGGCAGATGCTGTTCGGCACGGGGCTGGTGAAGACGGTGGACGACTTCGGCGCGCAAGGCGAACCGCCTTCGCACCCGGAATTGCTCGACTGGCTGGCCACCGAGTTCGTCGCCATGGGCTGGGACGTGAAAGCGATGCTCCGCCAACTGGTCACGAGTGCCACGTATCGGCAATCGTCCAAGGTATCGCCGGAGCGGTTGGCGCGCGATCCCGACAATCGCTGGTTGGCGCGGGGGCCGCGGTATCGGTTGTCGGCGGAGATGGTCCGCGACCAGGCCCTGGCCGCCGGCGGCCTGCTGGTCGAGCGGCTGGGTGGGCCGTCGGTCAGGCCCTATCAGCCCGAAGGCCTCTGGAACGACTTGTCGGGCGTCGACTACGTGCAGGACCACGGCGAAAAGCTCTATCGCCGCGGGTTGTACGTCTTCTGGAAGCGGACGGTGGCGCCGCCCGTGATGGTCACGTTCGACGCCGCCGGCCGCGAGACGTGCATCGTGCGCGAGACGCGGACCAACACGCCGCTGCAAGCGCTGACTTTGTTGAACGAGGTCAGCCTTGTCGAAGCGGCCCGCGGCCTGGCCGAACGGGCAATGCAGGTGGCCGAGTCGCCGCCGCGGCGAATCGAATGGATGTTCCGCCTCGTCACCGCCCGGCTGCCCAGCGCCACGGAGCTCGACACTCTGTTGCGCGGCTGGCAGCGGCACGCGGAACACTATCGGACGCACGCGGAAGCCGCCGCGGCCGCCATCAAGATCGGTGAATCGCGGCCGGATGCCGCGCTGGACGCGGCGCAACTGGCGGCCTACATGGCGGTGGCCGGGGTGATCTTGAACCTGGACGAGGCGGTAACGAAGCAATAGGCACATGGTCCGCGCAAACAGGCAACTTATCACCGAATACCAACGGCTCTTGACGGCGAACGAGTCGCTGGCGAGCGTCAAGCGAGCGATCAAGCTCGTTTGGCACGTTCTCGGGGCACGCGTCCGGCCGACGGCCAATGGCTTCGTTTGCGAGTTGTTTAACGCCGAATGCGCCGAGGTTGACGAACAGCTTCGGCAGGCCATCGAACGGTTAGGGCCGCTTGGAGTTCCCGCGGACCGCAAAGTCGGCGGCCGCGCACATTCGCGAAGTTCTGAACAACAGAAGCTGCGGGCCGTGGTCCGCGAAACGGAAGTTGCCCTTACGCTGGCTCCCACGGTCGCCTCAATGCCGGAGAAGGGACTCGGCGAAACAAGTTTATCGCTGCTGATGGATTCGTGCATGTTGTTGGCCCACCACGCTTACTTCGCACTGCTGCCGAAGCTCGATGAAGTGCTGCTAGCCAGCGAACGTGACGCGTTTCTTTCCGGGTTTCGGCAGTTCGCCGAATCGCAGACGCGTGCCTGCGACCGCTTTGCCCTGTTAGCGCTCTACTTCGATGCGGTCGATGCGCCACAAGACGCAAGCGACGCCCGCAGGGCCGCGCTGGCCGCCACTCCCGCCGACGCTCACGAATTCATGACGGAGTTGCAGAGCTCGTGGTCGAGTTTGATCGAGCGAGCAATGCCTGGCGAAGCGCTGGAGCTGCTGCTGGACAATTACCCAAGAGTGCCACGGCGCGATCTCGACGAGGTGAACGAGTTGATTCGACAGACGTTCCGGCATCAAAAGGCCGCGTCGAACGGCCATTCCGGCCCGCGCGAGAGCCGCGCGAAGCGACGAAGTCATTGAAGCCGAAGTCTTCGTGGTCGAGCAGGGAATCATTCTTTGGTCTTCATTGCTTCCAACCAGTCCATACGGAAAATGGCGCGCTGCACGACGGCATGCGCCACCAACGCGAAAACGCCGCCGATGACAAACGTCGCCAGGCAACTTTGAGTCGGGTCGACCACCGGTATGCGGAAAAGATCCGTGTCGTAGGCCACCGTAATGCCCCAATTCAAGAGATAGCCCAGCGGCATGCCGGCCAGCGTGCCCAGCGTGTTTACCAGCAGGCTCTCGCGCAGAAAGAGATTCCCCACCTGCCATTCGGTGTAGCCCAGCACGCGCAACGTGGCCACCTCGCGGCTGCGCTCGGCCAGCCCGATCAGCGACGAGTTGAGCACGCTGCCGAAAAAAATCACGCCCGCAAACAGCACCAGCAGGCCGATGAACACCCGCTGGTTCTTGATCAGCGTGTCCATGACGTTGGCCACCGCGTCAGCCCGTGAGCTGACCGATTGCACGCCGGGCAGCCGCTTCAACTCGCGATAGAGCGATAACACCACGTCGCGGCGGGGGTCGATCGCCAACTGCACGCCCGACACCGCCAGCTCCTCGTGGACCAGCCGGCTGAGATATTGAATGTCGGCATAGACCGTCAGGCCCATGTAGTTGTCGGCGATGCCCACCACGGGCACGCGGCGCGGCTCGCGCAGGCCCTTGGTGGGGCGAATCTCGACCAGGTCGCCGCGATCGAGATACAGCAGCTCGGCCAGCTTGCGGCTCATCAGCAGGCCGCTTGCGGGGATGCGCAGCCGCCGGCCCGCCAGATCGCGCGGCACCGTCAATCGGGCATCGCGGGCCAGGCCCGTGATGCCGCCCTTGTAGGAATGCGGGCCGTTGATGAAGGTGCAGCCAACGCTCAACATCGGCTCGGCACGGTCGACGCCGGGCAACTGCCGCGCTTCGGTCAGCGCGGCTTCCGACCGCTCGTCTTCGAAGGCCAGGTCGATGTCGCTCCGCTGCACCTGGAAGAACTGAAAGTCGACCAGGAACCGCGTCGCCTCGACAAGCATCAATGCGTTCACCGACATGCCGGCCCCCATCGCTGCCGCAAACATGCCGGCCGCCGTGCGGAACCGCTGCCGCACCAGGTTGCGCAGCGTCATCCGCCAGGCGAAGCTCAACGACTTCCAGAAGCGGCCGAAACGCTCCAGCCAGATCGCGCCACCCTGAGCGGGCGGTTTGGGACGCATGGCCACCGCCGGCTCCAGCCGCAACACGGCCCGCGCTCCGTGAACCGATCCGATCAGGGCACAAGCCAGGCTGACCAAGATGCCCTGCACAAAAATGTCGAAGTAGAACTGGTTGTCGAGCGTGGGGAACTCGAAGAACTTGCGGTACAGGCCGGTCATGCCGAACGAGATCGCATAGCCGAGGCCGCCGCCCAATGCGCCGCCGAGCACGCCGACGGCCAACCCGAACTTGAGAAAGTGGGCGAACACCTGCCGGTCGAGATAGCCGATGGCCTTGAGTGTGCCCACGATCACCCGCTGCTGCTCGGTCAAACGGGTCATGAGCACATTGAGCACCAGCGCCGCCACCGAGAGGAAGATCAGCGGGTCGATCACGCCGAACGCCTTCAGCCCGGAGATCTCGTTGCTCAAAAAACGGTTCGAGGGCTGCTGCGAAAGCGGCACGCTGGTGAACACGCCGTAGGAATCGAGCAGCAGCTCTGCCCGGCGCATCGTTTCGTCCGGCCGGTCGCGCAACTGCGGCGAGAGCAACCCCAGCACTTGGTTGCACGCGCCGTCGAAATCGAACACCTCCTCGGCGTAGGAATGTTTGAGATAGAAGACGCCCAGATGTTCCGGGTCGGGCATGATCGAACCCGGCCCGACCAGGTAGGTGAATTCGCTGCTCATGGCCGTGCCCACGATGAACAGCTCTTGCCGGCGGTTGTTCAAGATCAGGTGAATCCATTGGCCCGGCCCGAGTCCGTGAACGCGGGCGAACTTTTCGTTGACGATCACTTCGTTCGACCGCGCGTCGGTGAAGTAGCCGCCCCGCCTGAGCAGCACGTCGTTGATCGTCGGCTCGCGGCGGTCGGGCAGCGACAGCACGATGCCGTTGAGCGGCTCGGCGATGCGCTCGATGTCGACCGTGGCGAAAAACTGGATGCGCGGCCGCACTTCGACCACGCCCGGCAGCCTGGCCACGGCCGCCAGCTCGGAGACGGGCACCTTTTTCACTTCCAGCGAAAAATCGGCCATCCGGCAGTCGGCATAATAGCGGTGCTGGGCCCGCGACAGGTTGCGGTAAGCGAAGCCGAGCGCCACGTAGCAGGCCACGCCCACGGCCATGATGCTGGTGATGGCCAGCAACAGCCCGCCCGAATGACGCAGGTCGCGCAGCAGCTTGCGGTCGAGGACGGTCACGAGACGACATCCTCCGGGGCGACGGGCGGAGCTTCGACCTGGTCCGGCCCTGGAACGGCCGAACTTGCAGAACGCGGCCCGTTCGAGTTTGCCATATTGTTGCTCCTCGGCTAACGAAGTTTGTACTTCCTGCGATGAGACACTGCAAATCTGCTGGTGGGGCGGTCCGGTCAGCGCGGGCCGCCAGTGATGTAAAAACTTTCGCCGGTGATCCAGGCGTCAGCCTTCTCTTTCAGAAAAAATGGACGGCGCAACGCACCTCGTCACAACTGCCGCAAGAAGGCCACAAGCTCGGCCTTCTCGTCCCGCTCAAGCTTGAGTCCTTGCACGAGGTTGAAGAACTCGACGGCGTCTTCCAGCGTCAAACAGCGACCGTCGTGCAGGTACGGCGGGCTGTCTTTGACGCCCCGCAACGTGAAGGCTTTGATCGGGCCGTCGCCGGCCGCGTCTTTCAAAAAGCGCTCCACGTGCAGGTCGTGCATGTTGTTGTCGAGATAAAACGGCGCCGGATGGCAGACCGAACACTGCGCCTTGCCGAAGAACAGCTTCTCGCCGCGCAGCTCGCTGGGCGTGGCTTTGTCCGGATCGAGATGCCCGATGAGCGTCAGCTTGGGGGCGGGCGGAAAGTCGAGCATGTTCTGCAGTTGGGCCATGTGCGTTACCTGGATGCGGTCCAGGATGTTCATCCCCTTTTTCATGGCGTGGATCGCATCGCCGTTGAAATACGCCGTCCGCTGCTCGAATTCCGTGAAATCTTCCACGGAGCGGAGACTCCGCTTCGACCCGTGAATCTGCTGATTGAACAGCCCGCGCAGGCTGACCGTGTCGAGCCGCATGCGGCGCTGTTCCGGCCGCGTGTCGGGGCTGATGTGGAACTGTCCGGCCGTGTGGCCGTTGGTGTGGCAATCGAAACACGCGACGCCCAGACTGGGCTCGGCCGTCTTGCGATCGCCGGTCGGGTTGAACTCTTCTTGCGGAAAGGGCGTCACCAACAGCCGCAGGCCATCGAGTTGCACGGCCGTCAGCAGATCGGCAAACAGCCGATAATAGTTGTTGATCGACAGCACCTCGCCGCGCGAGACGTCGCCCAGCTCCGGGCGGTTCTGCAGATACATGGCCGGCGGAAACTCCGGCAAAAACGCTTCGGGCAAGTCGAACTCCACGTCGTACCGCTCCAGGCGTGGAAACATCTTGATCTGCATTTGCGGAAACACCTGCCCGCCCAGCCCCCCGCCCTGCGCCGGATGAGGCAGCGCCGGATACGGGAAAATATCCTTTTGGGCGATCTCATCGGCGCTCATGCCAGCCAGCGCATTCCAATCGACGCCTTTGGGCAGCTTGGCGGTCGGCCCGACCGGAATTGGTTTGCCGCGCGACATCTTCGCTTCGCGGTCGAGCTTCGGCTTCAAGTCATAGCGGGCCTCCAGAAGCTTGCGCTGCGTGGCCATGACCTTTGGCTTGGCCTCGACGCCGGCTTGATAGATGTCTTCGAAGGTCATGCCCGGCTTCATGGCGCCGAGAGGATCGAGGTAGAAGTCAAAACCGAGCATCTGCCCTTGGTCTTTCTGGTCGGACAGCGCCTTGGTGGTGGGCAACGCCTTGGCCGGCTTGAAGATATCCGACGTGTCGTGCTTGGTCTTTTTCTGTTCGGGCCGCTCGACGGGCACTTCCTTGGGGGTCTGGGCCTCGGCCACGGCGTCGCGCGGGGCTTTGCCCTTGGCGGGCTGCCTGGCATTTTTCTCTTGGGCCACGATCTGCAAAGCGGAGGCGTCCGCTAACAAGGCCGCGGCAAGAGCCAGAACCAGCCTAATCCGAGTGCTCATGAGTGTAACCTCCCGTTGGTTCGTGTCGCCCCTGGCCGACGGAACCACTTTTGTTGCTCGACGAGGTCGCTTGTCGGGGGCGCGTCGGTCCAGACCGGCAGCAGCGTCAGCAGCGCGTGAATGGCCTTCCGCCGTTCGGCCTCGGTCATCTCAGTTAACTCCCGCCGCTCAATTTCCGCCAGCCGTGGCCCGGCTGCCTTCCAAACTTGCACCCAATACTTGGTTGTACCCGCTTGATCTGACGAAGACGAGATGGTCATCGTGGCATTGCTCCGTTTCTGCTTGGATTATACCACACGCCCACCCGCGGCGATCTCGACCATGCACACTTCCTTGCGCAGCGTAGGCACCAGCGGCGGCAGCAGTTTCTCGAAGCTCGACGCGCGCAGCGCTTCGTCGGCCGGAAACCAACGGATGGCCGGATCGAGAATCGCGTGCGGATCGTCGGGAAAATCGGGGTGCAGGGCCATGTTCGTTCAATGTCGTAATCGTTTCGTGTTGCCACTCGACCCCATCCAGCTTGCCTGGATGGACGTGGTCGGCCATTTTTCCTGTAAGATCCGGATCGCTCGCCGGTATTCCAAGCTAAGACGAACCCTTTTTAATGTGGAGGTGAAGCATGACATCCCAGACGCAGCATCCCGCTTCGAAGGCGGCAATCTGGTCCGGCTGGCTCCTGAGCGCGCTGCCGTCGCTGTTGCTGCTGTTCAGCGGCGGCATGAAGTTGGTCAAGTCAGACGACCTCGTGAAGATGTTCGAACACTTAGGCTACCCCGGGCACCTCGCTCTCATCCTCGGGGTAATCGAAGTCGGCTGCACGTTGGTCTATTTGATTCCGCGCACCGCCGTCCTGGGCGCGATCTTGCTCACGGGCTATCTGGGCGGCGCCATCGCCACACACGTGCGGCTGCTCGAAGGGCAGTTCTTCGTGCCGCTGGTTCTCGGCTTGCTGATCTGGGGCGGGCTTTTCCTGCGAGATCCGCAGGTGCGAGCGCTCCTTCCTGTTCGTCGCAAGTAGCGGGGCTTACGGGTCCACAGACATCACCATCCAGGGATCGTCACCGTGAATGTCCCGCTCGACTGGGACGCGCTCATCGCCTCGCTGGCCCCCAACGGCCGGATGCACGTCGTCGGCGCGGTGCTGGAGGCGATCCCGGTGGCGGCCTTCGCGTTAATTGGCGGTCAGAAGAGTATCTCCGGATCGCCGACGGGTTCGCCGGTGGCGATCGAAACGATGCTCGACTTCGCCGCGCGGCACAGCATCACGCCGCAGACGGAGCACTATCCGATGAGCCGCATCAACGAAGCGTTCGAGCGGCTGTAGGCGGGCAAAGCCCGATACCGCATCGTGCTCGACGCGGACTTTTGACGGCCGTCGTGCGTTCACTGTTTGCATTGTCGGGCGAATACGGCACCGTGGGAACGGTCAGCCGAGCGAAGGAACCTTCCGAATGGAGTGGGCGTCGCCTGAAACGCGGACCTCGGGTGGCGGTTTGACGGCCTGCTCGCGTCGCCGAGCGCTTACAGCAAACCCTGATGGGGGGAATGATGCGTCAACGTTGACGCATCCATCCCCCCGTCAGTATGGACGTCCAGAGCGGGAAGCAGCTTTCGGCCGGCAAGTTCCCCGGCCGCTCTGAAAAGGACGATGCGTGAACGGCGCCGGCGGTTTCACTCCTGAAACGATGGGTGCTCCGTGAGACTCGCTGCCAACGGTCGGATCGGTTGCGGTTGCCGCCGTCACGATATCCGCCCTCCGTTGCACGTGATAGCGAAAAACGGGCCAACTGCCAAGTTCCGCATTACATCAGGATCCTGAGCGCTTCGACCACCACGGTGGACGCCAGCGTAACCATCGCCACCGTTGCCAAAGCATCGGCCCACAGTTCGCGGAGCCGCGCATCGGGCGCGACGCGCGGCGTGCGGTGCAGGTTCTGATGCCGGGAATATCGTTCGAGTTGCGTGCTGGTCGACATAGCTCTTGACTCCTTTGGAATTCGGCCTGCCGGATCACCTCCGTCGGTCTTCCACTGGGTCGTTTCAGAGTCATACGCCTGCGCGGCCAAAACCTTACAGGAAACCCGCCAGGCACAAGGTGAATTTGCCGCGAAACTTTCGCCCGAAGTGCTTGCGTGGCCCCGGCTAAAGTGCGGTCGGCCCAGGCGATCGGACGCGGTCCGCCATTTTCTCTGAAAGATTCCGACCGCTCGCCGGTAATCCCAAATGAGAGGGAACCGGATATGCTGCTGGATTCTCGCTACGGTCTATCAGAGGAACTCGAACCAGATGGGCCTGCATGCAACGCCAACCATTGGCGGGTGTTCGCTCGGCCAACAAAGAAAAGGAGTCTTGTCATGTCGAAGAAACTGGAAGGGCAAGTCGCCGTGGTGACGGGCGCGTCCAAAGGAATCGGAGCCGCGATTGCCGAGCATTTGGCAGCGGCGGGCGCGGCGGTCGTGGTCAATTACGCCAGCAGTGGTGCCGGCGCGGACGCGGTCGTCAACCGCATACGGCAAGCGGACGGGAAAGCCGTGGCCGTGCAGGCCGATGTTTCCAAGCTCGAGGACATCCGCCGCCTTTTTGGGGAGACAACGAAGGCATTCGGCAAGCTCGACATCCTTGTGAACAATGCGGGCATCTATGAATTTGCCCCGCTGGAAGCGATCAGCGCCGAGCACTTTCACAAGCATTTTGACCTCAACGTGCTGGGGCTGTTGTTGACGACGCAAGAAGCCGTCAAGCTTTTCGGTCCCTCCGGCGGCAGCATCATCAATATCAGCTCGTTTGCCGCCACGTCGGCGCCACCGAACGCGTCCGTGTACAGCGGCACCAAGGCGGCCGTGAACGCGATCACGCGCTCCCTGGCCCAGGAACTGGGGCCGCGCAAAATCCGCGTCAACGCCGTCAGTCCCGGAGTCGTCGAAACCGAGGGGCTGCATACAGCCGGCATCCCTGGCAGCCACTTCCAAAAGCAGATGGAAGCGCAAACTCCGCTCGGCAGAATCAGCCAGCCGCAGGACGTGGCGCCGGCGGTGGTCTTCCTGGCATCTGCCGACTCAGCCTGGATTACGGGTGAAAACCTTTACGTCACTGGGGGGCTGCGTTGAGACCAAGCAACTTTGAATAAGGAGAAACCGATGACATCGCGGGCCCTCATCGCCGGAGCCACCGGCTTGATCGGAAGCAACCTGGCCGAGCATCTCGTATCCAAGGGCTGGGAGGTCTACGGCCTCGCGCGCCAGCCACAAAGCGGCGTCCCCGGCATTCGACCCGTCGCGGCAGATATGCTCGACCCGGCGTCGCTTCGCCCTTCGCTTGCCGGCATTGACCCCACCCATGTCTTTTTCACGACTTGGGTCCGCCGGGCGACCGAAGAGCAGAATATCACGGCGAACGGCGCCCTGGTGCGCAACCTGCTCGCCGCGCTCGACCAGTCCAAGAGCCTGCAGCACGCCGCCCTCGTCACCGGCCTGAAGCACTACCTCGGGCCGTTCGAGAACTACGCGAAAGCGAAGCCGGACACGCCGCTGCGCGAGGAGATGCCTCGGCTTGCGTTTCCGAACTTCTTCTATGCCCAGGAAGACGAGCTTTTCGACGCAGCCCGTCGCATGGGCTTCACCTGGAGCGTGCATCGGTCGCACACGACCATCGGTTATTCGTTGGGCACCTCCATGAACATGGGGGTGACGCTTGCCGTCTACGCCACGATTTGCCGCGAGACCGGTCGCCCCTTCGTCTTCCCCGGCTCCGCCCAGCAGTGGGAGGGGCTGACCGACGTAACCGACGCGCGCGTCCTGGCGAAACAAATGGAATGGGCCGCGACCACGGAAGCGGGCCGAAACCAGGCGTTCAACATCGTCAATGGCGACATCTTCCGCTGGCGTTGGCTCTGGCCGAAGCTGGCGGCTGACTTTGGCATCGAGGCGGCGCCATACCCAGGCCGCCCGACGCCGCTCGAGCCGCAGCTTGCGGACGCGGGGCCGGTTTGGGCCCGAATCGTGGCGAAGCATGGCCTCGCCGAAGCCGATCTGGGCAAAGTGGCGTCGGCCTGGCATACCGACCTGGACCTCGGCCGCGAGATCGAGGTCGTGACCGACATGACCAAGAGCCGCCTGGCCGGCTTCCGCGACTATCAGCCGACCCTCGGCTCGTTCCTCGACCTGTTCGCCAGATTACGGCAGGAGCGGATCATCCCGGCATGATGGATCGGCGCTCGCAAGCTCGCTTGTCCTACCCTACGGCTTAAGGAGATTGCCCGTCGAATAGGTTTGCATTGCCTTCGTCATGGTCGTTCCTCCATTTACGCCCGCTTTACCACCAGGCGGTCGGCATTCGGGCAATAAACGTGCCAGACGGCCATGGGCCGGCCCGGAGGCGATCGTTCCTGGATGGCGACATGACGCAAGTGTAGACTTGCCTTGACTCTGATCGCCGTCCATGAAAGGATTTTGCTCGTCAGCGGTATCACATTGGCGGGCACGACGGTCGGAGACCCCAAAAAATGGCCAACACGAACGAGCCACACCCCAACCTTTCCAGCAACGGCGCTCGAAGCGAGCTCCTGCCGGAAAAAAGCCACGAATCACACGACGGTTCGGTCGCTCTGGCCGAACCGTCGGCACAGCCGGGCCAAGAGGCAGCCGCCGCTACAACCTCGGCGGCACGAACCGCGCCGACGCCCCAATCGCGCAAATGGCTGCTGCGCGGCGCGGCGGTCATCGCCGTTCTTGTGGTGGCCTATTGGTTTATCCCGTGGCTGATACTGGCGCTCAACACCGTTTCGACCGACGACGCTTATGTCAACAGTCACGTCACCTTCGTCGCCCCGCGCGTGGCGGGCCAGGTGATGGAGGTGCTGGTCGACGACAACCTGCGGGTCAAAAAAGGAAGCGTGCTCGTGCGGCTCGATAAGGAGCCGTATCAGGTTCAGCTGGACATCAAAAAAGCAGCCGTCGAGACGGCCCTGGCCGACTGGGTCGCCGCGCAGGCACAAGTGCGCAGCATGGTGGGCCAGGCGCGGGCCAATCGCTTCAAGCTCAATCACGCCATCGAAGATGTCAAAAACCAGGTCGCGAATTTGAAGGCCAATGTGGCCACACTCAGAAGCCGCGAGGCCCAATGGACGCTGGCCAAGGCAAACCTCAAACGGCGCGAGGGATTGATCGTGACCCGCACCATTACGCAGGAAGAGCTTGACGACTCGCGTCAGCAGGCTCAGGTCGCCGAGGCGCTGGTCGAAGAGGCGCGGGAGAAGGTATATGCCACGCGCGTGAACCTCGGTCTGCTGCCGAAGCCGGAAGGCGGCGATCTAACCGAAGTGCCCGACGACATCTATGAAAACTTTTCCACGATTCGTCAGGCGTTGGGCGACCTGTTGCAAAGCGCGGCCCAATTCGGGTTTGCTCCGGCGAAATGGGACGCCACGCCGAAGGAGGCCATCGAGGGTTTCTACAAGCAAGACCCCGAGGGAAACCTGGAACGCATTTACGCCAAAATCGTGAAAGACGCGCCGGCCATTCAGCAGGCCGAAGCCAAGCTCGAACAGGCGCGACGCGACCTCGATCAGGCGGAGTTGAATCTTCGGTATTGCGACGTCGTCAGCGAGATCGACGGCGTCGTCACCCGGCGCAACGTCAACCCCGGCAACAACGCGCAAGTCGGGCAAAAGCTGATGGCCGTCCGCTCGCTCACGGAAATTTGGATCGATGCCAACTTCAAAGAGACGCAGCTCCGCGACCTGCGCATCGGCCATCGCGCGGTCTGCGAAGTCGATATGTACGGCCGCCACCGCGCATTCGAGGGACGCATCACAGGATTTACGATGGGCACGGGCCAAACCCTCGCGCTGCTTCCACCGCAGAACGCCACGGGCAACTTCGTCAAAATCGTGCAACGGTTGCCCGTCCGCATTGAATTGACCGATTACGACCCCGACAAAGAGCCGCTGTTCGTGGGGCTCTCGGTCGTGCCGTACGTCTATTTCCAAGAGAAACCCGAAGGGCCACACGCGGGCGCGAGGCTGCAACCGCTGAAGCCGCTTTCGCAGCTTGATACCGGCCCGAAACCATAGGATTTTGGATTTTAGATTTTGGATTGGGGCGGAGCAATCCAAAATGCAAAATCGAAAATCCAAAATCACAGTCATGGCCACCGCGCCACCCACCGCAGCCGCTTCACGTCGCACGATCAGCCCCTGGCTGGTCGCCATGGCGGTGGTGATTCCCACATTCATGGAGGTGCTCGATACGACCATCGCCAACGTCGCGCTGCGATACATTGCGGGCGGACTTTCGGCGGCCGTGGTCGATAGCGAGTGGGTGCTCACCAGCTACCTGGCCGCGAACGCCGTGATCCTGCCGATTTCCGGCTGGATTTCGGCCCGTCTCGGCCGCAAGAATTATTTCATGCTGTCAATCGCGGTCTTCACGATCGCGTCGGTCGCGTGCGGCATGGCAACGAGCCTGGGGCAATTAATTCTCTTTCGCGTGGTTCAGGGTCTAGCGGGCGGCGGCTTGCAGCCGTCAAGCCAGGGCGTGTTGCTCGATACGTTCCCGCCCGAAAAGCAAGGCGCGGCCATGACGACGTTCGGCGTAGCAGCGCTGCTCGCGCCGGTCGTCGGCCCGACGTTGGGCGGTTACCTGACGGTGAACTACGAGTGGCGCTGGATCTTTTACATCAACTTGCCCGTGGGAGCGATTAGTTGTTTGGCCGCGTATTTCTTGGTCGAGGACCCCGATTACCTCAAACAAGAGCGGGCCGAGCTACTGCGTCATCCGCTCAACTTCGACGCCATCGGTTTGGGACTGCTGGCCCTCATCATGTCGTGCTGGGAAATTGTGCTCAGCAAGGGCGAGCAATGGAATTGGTATGGCGATCCCTTTTGGAGAGTGCAGACTCTCACGATTCTGTTCGTGGCGGGCCTGGCTTGGCTGCTCTTCCGGGAACTTGCGATTTCCAACCCCGTAGTCAATTTCCGAGCGCTTGCCGAGCGAAACTTGGCGGCGTCGTGCATCATCATTTTTTGTGCCTACGGGGTGTTGTACGGGGCGAGCACCTCGCTGCCCGGGCTGCTGCAATCGCAGTTTGGCTACGATGCCTACGTTTCCGGACTGGTGATGTCGCCCTCCGGCGTGTTCTCGGTCATGATGATGCTCGTCGTAGGAGCCCTCCTTGGCCGCGGAACGGATGCGCGTTGGCTGATTGTCGCGGGGCTGCTGGTCATGGCCGCAGCCGACTATTGGATGGCCTTGATGAACCTTTACATCAGCCCATCACAAGTCGTTTGGCCGCGGGTGCTGATGATTGTCGGCCTGTCGATGATCTTTGCGCCCCTCAACGTGGCCGCCTATCTCTATACGCCCCGGCATCTGCGCGGCGCGGCGGTCGGTCTGGCCGCGCTCTTGCGCAACGAGGGCGGCAGCGTGGGCACCTCGGTCGCCCAGACGATGCAAGAACGCCGCGATCAGTTTCATACCTGGCGCGTGGGCGAGTTTCTCGATCCCTTCAATCCCGCCGTCAATTCCTTCTTGGAACAGGCCCGCGGAGTGTTCCATCAACAGACCGGCGATCCGGCTTCGTCGCAGGAAATGGCGCTGGAATCGCTCGAGAATCTTCGCCGACAGCAGGCGGTTTCGCTGGCCTATTTTGACGACTTCTGGCTGTTCGCCGTCTTGGCCCTGCTGCTCGTGCCGCTGGTTTTGCTCATGAAGCGTTCGGTGGCCGAAAAAGGCGCTCACATCGGCGCGGAGTAACATCGGCAACGTTTTCTGCAAGACTTCGATCTCTCGGCTGTATCTCGCCGCCCGATCGCGACGCCTACGGCACGCCATTCGCTTCCAAGCTTCGACGCCAGTGGAACGGAACGCGACGGGCTCCTGACGTCTGCTGAATCGCTCCGTTTTCCCTCAGAGGCGACCTCACCACAGGAGGAGCGGACCGTGGAATCTCGCTACCAGGCTATCGAGAATTACGGCCTGATCGGCAACATGCGCACGGCGGCGCTGGTCGGCATGGACGGCTCCATCGACTGGCTCTGCCTGCCGCACTTCGATTCGCCCAGCGTCTTCGCCGCCATCCTGGACGATCAGAAGGGCGGGCGGTTCCGCATCGCACCCGTCTGTCATCCGCTCCGGCACAAGCAATTCTACTGGCCCGACACGAACATCCTTGTCACACGCTTTCTGCACGCCGATGGAATCGGCCAATTGGAAGACTATATGCCCGTAGGCCGAACCGCCGGAGCCCATGACAAGCTGATCCGCCGGGTTCGTGTCGTTCGCGGCGAGTTGCCGTTTCGCATGCAATGCCGTCCCGCGTTCAACTACGCCCGTGCCGGCCACGAGTGCCACGTGTGCGATCGCGGCGTCATGTTCAGCGGAGGCGGATTGCGCTTGGGGCTGGCGGCGCCCTTTGCCCTCATGCGCGACGGCGACGGAGTGGCCGCCGACTTCAAGCTCCAGGAGGGCGAAAACGCCACCTTCGTGCTGCGGCAGTTGGAACAGGATCATCAGCCCGGCCGTTGTCCGGGCGTCGGTGAATCGGAAGAATTGTTTCGGGACACGGTCGATTACTGGCGGCGATGGCTGTCAAAGTGTACCTACACCGGCCGCTGGCGGGAAATGGTTCAGCGCTCGGCTCTCACGCTCAAGCTGCTCACCTTCGAGCCCACCGGAGCGATTGTCGCGGCGCCCACCTGCAGCTTGCCCGAAGCGATCGGCGGCGAGCGCAACTGGGACTACCGCTATACCTGGATTCGCGACGCGGCGTTCACGCTCTATGCGTTGCTGCGGATCGGTTTTACCGAAGAGGCGGCGGCCTTCAAGCGTTGGGTGCAGGCCCGCTGGAAGGACCTCGACAGCGCCAGCGACGGCCCCTTGCAGCTCATGTACGGCATTGACGGCAGGAGTGAACTGGCGGAGGAGACGCTGGACCACTTGGAGGGTTACCGCGGCTCGCGCCCGGTGCGCATCGGCAACGCCGCATATCGACAACTGCAGCTCGATATTTACGGCGAGCTGGTCGACGCCGCATACCTGTACAACAAATACGTCGAGCCAATGGGCTATGACAATTGGCGACGCTTGCGGCGGCTCGTCGATTGGCTGTGCGACAACTGGCAACGAGAGGACGAGGGCATCTGGGAGGTGCGCGGCGGCAGGCGGCACTTCGTTTACTCGAAGTTTATGTCCTGGGTGGCCGTCGACCGCTGCCTGCGGCTGGCCGATAAACGCTCATTGCCGGCCGACCGGCAGCGTTGGATCAAGGTGCGCGACGAGATTTATGAAGAAGTCATGGCCAAAGGCTGGAATGCCGACCGCCGCGCATTTGTGCAGTCCTACGGCTCCGACGCCCTGGATGCGTCGGCCTTGCTCATGCCGCTGACCTTCTTCATGGCCCCCAGCGATCCGCGAATGCTAAGCACCATCGACGCCATCCGCCGCCAGACGGCTGCCGGAGGTCTGGCCGCCGACGGTTTGATCAAACGCTACGATCCGCGTGCGACCGCCGATGGCTTTTCTGACGAGGAAGGCACTTTCAATCTCTGTTCGTTCTGGCTGGTGGAGGCGTTGACGCGTGCCGGCCGCACCGATCCAGTGCGGCTCGACGACGCGCGGTTGCTCTTCGAGCAGATCCTCGGTTACGCCAACCACCTGGGCCTTTATTCCGAGCAGACCGGCGCCAGCGGCGAAGCGTTGGGTAACTTCCCGCAAGCTTTTACTCATATCGCCTTGATCAGCGCCGCCTTCAACCTCGACCGCGCCCTCGGCTAGTGCATCGAGTAACCTTTCTTGCGCGAGTGCATCGACCGGCTTTAAGGACTTCTTCGACTTTATCCAACGCGGCGATGGTCACGACGGCCAGGCCTGCATGGCCATCGCCGAAACCAGCCGCAACTCCTTCTCGGTCGCCCCACTGGCCGACTGAACTGCCAGGCCGTTCAGCACGGTGGCGATGTAACGCGCGAGCGTCGCGCAATCGGTCCCCGCAGGCACGTCGCCCTCTTTCACGGCCCGCTCGAACCGCTCCCGTAACGCCGTTACGATCGCTTGCCTCAATTGCGCCAACTCTCGGCGCACCGTCTCCGCCTCCTCACCGCACGCGAGTGCCCCCGACACGACCAGGCACCCGCGTGCTTTGTCGCGGTCGCGCTGCATCCTGACAAACCCCGAGAAAATCGTTTCGACCACGGCCCGGGCGGTCGGCTTGCGCAGGGCCTCGGTCAGGAACGACATCGGCCCCGCTTGATAACGGTCGAGCGCCTTGCGGAACAACTGCTCCTTGTTCCCGAACGCGGCGTAGAGGCTTGGTCGGTTGATCCCCATGGCCCTGGTCAGCTCGGGGAGCGTGGCGCCCTCGTACCCGCGTGCCCAGAACACCTCCAGTGCGCGATCCAGTGCCTCATCAACGTCGAACTGTCGCGTCCGCCCCGAAGGCACCGCTACCTGCTTTCAAAAATTATTGTCGCCCCTTGACTGGCATCGCCGGCCCCGTACACTTCCAATTGTACCGAACGGTACAATTAAATCAAGCAAGGAGATCGCGATGTCAGGGATTACACAGCAAAGACCACTGGCGGGCAAGGTCGCACTCGTCACGGGCGGTTCGCGTGGCATCGGCGCGGCGATCGCCAAGCGCCTGGCCGCGGACGGCGCCAGCGTCGCCGTCACCTATTCCAAAGGCACCGACGCGGCGGCGTCGCTTGTCGAAGAGATTGAACGCGGAGGCGGAAAGGCGATCGCCATCCAGGCCGACGCCGCCGACGCCGATGCAGTCACGAGTGCCGTCGAAAAGACGGTCGCGACATTGGGGCGGCTCGACGTGCTGGTGAACAATGCGGGCACAGTCATTCCAGTGAAGGTCGAGGAGACGACTCTCGCGGACTTCGATCGCGTGTTTGCGGTCAACGTCCGCGGCGTGTTCGTCGCGACGCAGGCGGCGCTCAAGCACCTGAAGACCGGCGGGCGAATCATCATGATCGGCTCGTGCCTGGGCGAGCGCGTATTCATTCCCGGCATGGCGCCCTACGCGGCGACCAAAGGGGCCGTGAAAATGTTCGCGCAAGGGCTGGCGCGTGAGCTGGGGGCGCGCGGCATTACGGTCAACAACGTTCAGCCGGGGCCGATTGACACCGATCTCAACCCCGCCTCAGGCGAGTGGGCCGCAGACCAAAAGGCGGCCGTTCCGCTTGATCGGTATGGACGCGTCGACGAGGTCGCGGCGCTGGTAGCGTTCGTCGCCGGTCCGGAGTCGTCCTACATCAACGGTGCCAACCTCACCGTCGATGGTGGCACAAACGCTTGACCGCGCTCTTTCGACCGGTGGATTTAATGCCGATACAGGCAACTTTGCGGCTCAATACGATGGCGCATCTGGACATTGCTCACCATTTCGGGGCGAAACTCGCCAAGCGGAGGCGGGGCGGCTTGATCCTCGTGGGGGCAATGGGTGCGGAAAAGGGCATTCCCTGTATAGCGAATGACGGAGCCTCGAAGGCGTATGTACACAGTCTTGGCGAAGCGCTTCACTATGAGTTCAAACCTCTAGGTGTCTACGTCACTGTACTGGCAACCGGGTTTACGAACACACCGGTGCTCGAAAAGTCCGGCTTCGATCCGGAGATCATGCCGATGAAACCGATGAGCGTGGAGCAGTGCGTATCCGAGGGCCTTAAGGCGCTGCGAGAAAACCGGTCCAGAATCGTTCCGGGCCGACTGAACCGCATCATGAACGCCCTCGTGCCCGCTTCTCTTGCGCGGAAGATGGAGGCGGACATGATTGGTAAAGCGCTCGCGAGCAGCCACGCGCCGGCAATCGCTCGGGCGGAGGCCTGAGAATGAGCAAGCAACGAATCCGGGGAATTTAATTATATATGAAACTCACGGGCAATACGATTTTGATCACCGGCGGTGGCGGCGGCATCGGTTACGAACTCACGAAACAACTCACGGCACTTGGTAACACGGTTCTTATCACGGGCCGCGATCAAGCCAAGATGGACCGTGCGAAAGCGGCCTTTCCAAAAGTCCACACCTTTCGCAGCGACGTGTCCGATCCGAAAGCGATCGCCACTCTTTACGAAAAGGTCACCGAACAATTTCCTGAGCTCAACATTTTAATCAACAACGCCGGCATCATGCGTGAGATCAATGTTCACGACAAAGCTGGAAGCCTCGAAGACATCGTTCGAGAGATTGAAAGCAATTTGAGCGGTCCGATTCGCATGGTGAAACAATTCTTGCCGCATTTGAAAACAAAATCAGAGGCCGCGATCATGAACGTTTCGTCGGGATTGGCATTTGTTCCATTGCCCATTTCGCCGGTTTATTGCGCCACCAAGGCCGGTCTGCATTCCTTCACCGAGTCTCTTCGTGTGCAACTGAAAAACACCAAAGTGAAGGTGTTTGAGCTAGCGCCGCCGGCGACACAAACCGAACTCTTGGGTGACTTTAATTTTGAAGACATGAAGGGCGTTTCTATCATGAAGGTCGAAGACATGGTTAAAGTCGCCGTCAAAGGAATGCAAACCGATCGATTCGAAATCCGTCCAGGCCAGGCGAATCAGCTCAAATTGATGAGTCGCGTGGCGCCTGGATTTATTTTGAAACAAATGAGCCGATCGGTGGACCGTATGCTCGGAACACAGAATTAATTCGAAGTATTGCGATCAAAGGAGAGTGCCATGAATGCGAAGATCGACAAGCTGCAATTCGGCCCTTGGGCGCTCATTACCGGCGCGTCGTCCGGCATAGGCAGAGAGTTCGCCCGCCAGATTGCGGCATCGGGCATCCATGTTGTTCTCGTAGCCCGGCGCGAGGCATTGCTGGAAGAGGTTGGGCGCGGCGTCGCGGCTGAGTTCGGCGTCAAGTATCGCACGGTCGTCGCTGATCTCTCGCAAGATGGCTTTCTAAAACAACTCGCTGAGGCCACGGATGAGCTCGATCTCGGCCTGATCGTGTCGAACGCAGGCACTGGAAATCCCGGCAAGTTCCTCTCCATCGACCGGCGGGAACTCGAGAATCTGCTGCGCCTGAATACGATGTCGCATCTCGATATCGCCCATCACTTCGGCCAGAAACTCGCCCGGCGCGGCAAGGGCGGACTTTTGTTCGTGGGGGCCATGGCTGCGCTGCTCGCCAACCCGTACATGGCGAACGACGTTGCCGCCAAAGCCTATGTGCTGATGCTCGGTGAATCCCTGCACTACGACTTTCGGAAAATGGGACTGAATGTGACGGTGGTGATGCCGGGTGCAACCGATACGCCGGTCCTGGCCAAGTTCGGATTTGACGCCGCCACGACGCCCATGAAACCGATGTTGGTCCATCAGTGCGTCGCCGAGGGACTCGCCGCGCTTAGCGCCAATCGGGCGAGATGTGTTCCCGGACGCATGAATCGGATCATGCTCAAGCTGATGCCGCGACCCATCCTGAGAAAGATGCTGGCGAAGAAGTTCGAACAAGTCGTTGCGAACAAATCGCCCGCGCTGTAGCGGTCACCGTCTCGAAAAAGGAGAAACAAATATGAGCAGCGGTAAAGACAAGGTGCATGTGATTGTGGGCGCAAGCGGGCACACCGGTTCGATCATCGCCAATTCGCTGCTGTCGAAGGGCGAGGAGGTGCGCGTCATGGGGCGCGACGCGGGGCGACTGCAAGGCTTTGTGAGCCAGGGCGCGGAAGCGTGTTCGGCCAATGTGGGCGATGCGGCTGCGATCGGCATGGCCTTCCGCGGCGCGCGGGCGGCATACTTGATGTTGCCGCCGGTTGCGTCCCGCGAGGACCAGGAGCGACAGAGCGATGCGATCGCGAAAGCCGTGAAGGAGTCGGGCCTGCGCTACGCGGTACACTTGAGCAGCTACGGCGCCCATGTCGCGGAAGGCACCGGGCCAGTCGCGGGGCTGCACTCTTCGGAGCAAAAACTGAACGCGATCGGCGGTTTGAACGTTCTGCACCTGCGCGCCGCCTATTTCATGGAGAATAATCTGACGGCGATCGGCATGATTCATGGAATGGGAATGGTGGGAGGCGCTCTGCTGCCCGACCTGAAGCTGCCCATGATCGCCACGCGCGACGTTGGCGATTACGCCGCGCGGCGGCTCCTGGATCTGGATTTTTCCGGCAAGCAAACGCGCGAGCTGCTTGGCCAGTGCGACCTATCGATGGCGGAAGTTACCGCGGCGATTGCCCGCGGCATTGGCAAACCGGATCTGCGTTACGAGCAGCTTCCGTATGACCAGGTGCAGCAGGTGTTGATGCAAATGGGAATTACGCCGAGGTCAGCCGCGTTGTACATCGAGATGTACCAGGCCATCAACGCAGGAGTCCTCGTCGCGCAGGAGCCGCGTTCGCCGGAGAACAGCACGCCGACTTCGTTTGAAGAATTTGTGCAGGATGTCTTTTTGGCTGCGTATCACGCGAAGGCTCCCGCCGCTTAGGCTCGGTGCCCACTTACTAACGACAGGAGGAACGACGATGGGCAAGTTGCAGGGAAAAGTGGCTGTCATCACCGGCGGTTCTACGGGCATAGGGCTCGCTACGGCAAAACTCTTCGTCAGCGAGGGCGCCTACGTCTTCATCACGGGCCGTCGCCAGAAGGAGCTTGATGAGGCCGTGACGGCAATCGGTACCAACGTCACCGGCATTCAGGGCGACGTTGCCAAAATGGCCGACCTTGACCGGCTCTATCAGGCCGTCAAGGCGAAGGGGCGAATCGATGTCGTTTTCGCCAACGCCGGGGTTGCTGAATTTGCTCCCCTGGGAAGCATCACCGAAGAGCATTTCGACAAACTATTCGACATCAATGTAAAGGGAACCTTGTTCACGGTGCAAAAGACCCTGCCGCTACTCAACGACGGCGGCTCGATCATTCTCACGGGCTCCGTCGCGGGTTCCAAAGGCACCGCGGCATTCGGAGTCTATGGCGCGACGAAGGCTGCCGTCCGCAATTTCGCGCGGGCCTGGACCGTCGAACTGAAGGACCGCCATATCCGCTCGAACGTCCTCAGCCCCGGTCCGACCGAAACACCGATCATCGGTCAGCAGCCTGCGGACGCCATCGCCGGGATTGTGTCCACCATCCCGATGGGACGCATGGGCGAAGCGGACGAAATCGCCAAGGCGGCCCTGTTTCTGGCCTCCGATGACTCAAGTTTTGTCACGGGCATCGAATTATTCATCGATGGCGGCAGAGCGCAAATCTGAATCGAGGGTATCAGATGACGACGGCGACTGAAGATTATTATCCCGATCACGATGGGGGAAAGTTCGCCCCGATCTTGGCCACGGTAGCGACGTGGAAGGCGCGCACGTTCCTGGAGAACCTCGCGATCGATGCCGAGGGCGCGGTATTCGTCAGCGTCTATTCTCACAATCGCGTCGATCGCTACGATCCGGCGACAGGCGCGGTGGCCACATTCGCGGAGGTGCCGGCACCTCCGATGGGCCTTGCGTTCGATGCAGACGGCGCCCTTTGGATGACCGCCGGGACGTTGCGCGAGGGGCCCGGATATGTCTACCGAGCGGAGCGGGACGGCACGGTACGAGCATGGTGCGAACTGCCGGACGCGCTGTTCGTAAACGGATGCACAATGCACCCCAATGGTGGAAGCCTGCTGGTGTGTGAGAGTGCCTCTGGCCGTATTCTCGCCATCGATTTGGACAAACCCGGCCGCTGGGACGTCTGGCTTCAGGGAGATCGGCTCACGTCGCTCATCCCAGGATATCCGGGGCCGAACGGAATTAAGATCCGCGACGGCTGGGCGTGGATCAGTGTGTCAGGACGCCGGATGATGGTCCGCGTGCCGTTGCGACCGGATGGCTCCGCGGGCGATATCGAAGTCGCGGCGGCGCGTCTCGTGCCAGACGACTTCGCATTCGGGATATCTGGTTCCGCCTATATCACGACGCATCCCGAACACACTCTGGTTCGCCTCGGCCCCTCAGGCGCTCGGACAACCTTGGCCGGTCCCGAACAGGGTATGGTGGGGAGCACGGCCTGCGCCTTCGGACGAGCGCCCGGCGACGAGAACGCGCTCTATGTAACGACCGATGGCGGCTTTCTGATTCCCCACGAAAGTGGCATCCAGGACGCCAAGCTCGTGCGGATGGACGTCGGCGAATCAGGCTGGCCCCTGCTGCAAGGAGGGTGACGGAAATGATCCGCATAGCCATCCTGGACGATTATCAAAACGTGGCGCTGGAAATGGCCGACTGGACGCCGCTCGCCGGGCGCGCCGCGATCACCGTTTTCAATGACCATCTGTCAAACGTCGACGAAATTGTCGAGCGGCTTCTGCCGTTCGACGTGGTCTGCGTCATGCGCGAGCGCACACCGCTGCCGCGGGCACTCATCGAGCGCTTGCCGCGACTGAAGCTGATCGCATCGACCGGTAGTCGCAATGCGGCCATCGATGTCGAGGCCGCGGCCGAACGAGGTATCGTGGTAGCGCATACGGGATACGATGCGCGCTCCACCATCGAGATGACCTGGGCCCTGATCGTTGCCAGCGCGCGTCAGGTCGCCTTGGAAGATGCCCATTTGCGCGGCGGCGGCTGGCAACTCACGGTGGGCGACCGTCTCCACGGTAAGACGCTCGGCGTTCTCGGCCTCGGCAACATTGGCTGGGAGGTTGCGCGAATCGGCCTCGCGTTCGGCATGGAAGTCATCGCCTGGAGCCAGAATCTCAAGGCGGACAAGGCGAAAACATGCGGAGCAAGGCTGGTCTCCAAGGAGGATCTCTTCCGCAGCGCAGACATCCTGACCATCCACGTCGTCCTCAGCCAAAGGACGAAGGGCCTAGTCGGCGCGGCCGAATTGCAGGCCATGAAGCGATCGGCCAGGCTCGTCAATACCTCGCGTGGACCGATCGTTGACGAGCCGGCGCTCATCGAGGTTCTGCGTGAACGCCGCATCGCCGGCGCGGCGCTCGACGTGTTCGACATCGAGCCCTTGCCGGCGGACCATCCGTTCCGCTCCCTGGATAACGTGCTCGCCACGCCGCACATCGGTTACGTCGAGCGAGACCTCTACAGGATTTTTTATGGAGATACCGTCAAGAACATCACGGGCTGGCTCGACCAACAGGCTTGAGGGTCGATGGTTATTTCCTTCTGGCTGATTGCGGTGATATGCTTACGGTTGAAGCGTTTACGCGTTAAGGCGTTATTGGAGCGGAACTATGGCCACACCCGATGCTCAGATTCAAGCCATGCGCCAGTTAGGCGACAACTGGGACGGCTACGGAGCGACCGCTCCACGGGCACACGTCATCGATCTGGCCCGCGAGTTCGTGGCGCTGGTCGAAATCGCGTTGGGAAAGCGCGAGGCGGCTCCCGACTCACTGCACGTAAGCCCGACTAGCCTGGATTCCCATAGTGCGGTATTCACCTAACGGCTATCGCCCGCACGAGCGGTGCCGCGCGGCCCTTAGTCGATCGCTTTACACCATAGCGGCGATTCAACCGAATTGGAATTGCAGACGCTTGTTGCCTAGCCACGGAATACGAGCGTCGGTTTTGTCAAAGCCAGCCGCGATCAGGAGCGGATGGTGCGCGCGCTTCTGAAACTGGACCACGATCGATCGTCGATGTGCAACGCCGCAGTCGCATCGATGAAGTCTCGAAACAAGTGCCGTGACTTCACCGTCTCATAGCCTTGACCAATCCGTTGAGCAAGATGGCGGTAAAGACTGCTTGCCAGCAGCGTCAGTTGCACGCTCGCAGTTGACCTTCAACGCCACCGCCGACGACAAAGCGTCGATGTAAAAAAAGCTCGCCCCATCTTCAATGTTATTCTCGATCAACATGCGTCGCGCATAACGCCCGATCAGCTTTGCCGCCGAACGGCGCAACGGGTTGGTCAGCAGCAAGGTCGGCTGCTCATGGCCCATGTCCGCCACGGCGATCTGTCGGACCGGCCCTTCGTAATCTGCCAGTGTGACCTGCTCGTCCAGAATCCGCGGCGTCTTGTATTGACGCGATACCCCGTGCAGCTCGGTCCGCCGCCAGGCGCCGCACGGCCGGCCCAACAGTTCCTGCACCATCTGCGGACTGCGACGGCGCAAAGTGATGAACTGAATCCCCTGCTGGTTCAGCTTGCTCAGGTTCGCGTAGGTCGTGAGCTTCGAATC
>DATLUO010000131.1 GCA_035533075.1 Pirellulales bacterium
GAAACTGGGCGACGGCCTAGGAAGGCCGCCCCACATCCGCGCTGCGCGAGTAAACTCGCAAGTTCTGGAATCCTCGTCGCGTACAGTGGGCCAGCGCTCGCAAGCTCGCTTGCCCCACCTTACGACTGCGGCCAGCCCCGATCTTAGCATTCCCCCCACGGCGGCCAAGTACACGGTTGGCCCGGCCGCCCGCTGAGGTTATGCTCAATCCGTGCCATGAAACATCCCTCCGAAACGAGCCTGAGCGATGCCCGAAAGGCGGCCGAAAGTTTGGGCATCCCCGCGGTCGTCCGCCATATCTTTTTGTGCTGCGCCCCCGAACGCCCCGAGTGCGCCAGCCGCAAGAGAATGGACGCCGCTTGGGACTACCTCAAATCGCGGCTGAAAGAGCTGAAGCTCGTCGATCGCGGCGGCGTCTATCGCACCAAGGCGGCCTGCCTGCGCATCTGCACGGGCGGACCGATCGCCGTGGTGTATCCGGAAGGCGCCTGGTATGGCGAGTGCGATCCGCCGGTGCTGGAACGGATCATTCAAGAGCACCTGATTGGCGGCCGAGTGGTGGCGGAATACTTGATTGCCGAGGGGCCGTTGGGGGCGGGCGGCCCGGCGGTTGATTCGCCGGTCGTGTCGCAACCGCCCGACAGCGCATCGAACACGGCATAGCCCCAGACGGATAATGCCAGCAGGGGGCACAACCAAAAATTGTAACCCCGCGTGATCTCGTAGCTGCCGGCTATGCCCAGCGACGCGGCAACCATCAGCCAGCCGGCGGGGCGACGGCCGGGATTCAGAAACGCGCCGGCGGCCAAACCGGCCAGTGCCGGCGCGATCACCACGAAGCCGTTGTTTTCCATGCGCGGATTGAAAAGCGCCAAATAGCAGGTGGTGAGCGCGAGCACCGAGCGGGCGGCGCGGATGGTTTCCCGGCGGCGGACCACCAGCCAGGCGAGCACGACCGTCAACCCGCCCGCCAGCGCCCGCACCACCGTTTGCACCGGCAGCGGCGTCGTCCACCCGATTGCCGACAGGAGTCCGAACAGATCGCTGACTGGGTTTGCCTCGCCGGGATTTCCCGCCAACAACAGCTTTTGCAGGCAAACGTGGTACTGATCGCAAACATAGCCCGCTTGCTGCGTGAAGAACGGAAAGACCAGCAGCGCGGCGGCACCGAGCATCACCGGCCGACGCACGGGCCGATAAACCAAGAAGGCCACGGCGATGGGGACGATCGTCAGGGGCTTCATGGCCGCGCCCAGACAGAGCCAGCAGGCGGCCGCCCGCCATCGCTCGTGGGCCAGCTCGACGAAGGCCAGGGCGGTCAAAGCCGTGAGTACCAGATTCATCTGGCCGTTTCGAGCGCTGGCGACGGCGGGCGGAATGGTCAGCAGCGTCATTAAGAAGAAGACCCGATGCCCGACGACACCACTTAAACTGGCCCACCGCCAGATCGCCAACGCCAATCCGCCGATCGACACCATTCGCCACAGGACTTCGCCGGTCGGGCTGGGCAGGTAGGCGAAGGGCGAGAAAAGAATGGCCGCCTGCGGAAAGTAGAGGAAGCCGTGTTTGCCCTCGGTATAAATGGCACGTCCCGCGAACCAATGGAAGCTGGCGTCGCGATAGTTGGGAGTGACGGTGCGGTAGTCGGGCGCATCGACGACCACGGCGGCGATCGCGCAAACGAAGGCCAGCCAGACGTACCACGCCCGCCGGTCGTTTAACAACCAGCGGGGCCAGCCAGTCGCTGAGCCCGCTGCGGAAGTCGAAATGGAACCGTAGGCCATAAGCGGTTGGAAAAGTGCCCGTGTTTGGGGTTTCCCCCACACTGCTCCTTCGCTGTCGAGCCGCACGCTAACCCAAACCGGGCGGTCCGGGCAAGGTCGGTTTCCTACGTTCGCAGCTTCCGGGGCTTCGGCTTGCGCCGCAAGGCCACGACGCAAATCTCCTGGCGGTTGTGCTGCAACTGCCGGGCACGCACATAAGGAAAGCCCCACGAGCGGATGCGGGTCAGATAATCGGGCGTCTCGCCGGCCAGCTCCCAATCGAGCAGCTTGAGCGTCAGCAGCACGCCGCGGAGGCGGACGCGCCGCGAAGTGGCGATGGCCTCGACGGCATCGAGCGTGTAACGCGGGGCCACGTTCATGTCGGCGAAAAGCCATTTCACCTCGCGGAACTCGCCGCGGCGAACGTCGCCTCCGCGCTTGCGAATGTGGCGAAAGTTCGGGTGCTCCAACACCGCCGGATCGACAGTTGCCGGGTCGACGCCGATCACGGTCAGCCCGCGGTCGAGCAGCGCCTGGCACGAGCCGCCGGGCGAGCAACCCAGCTCCGCGGCCACATCCGACGGCGCGATCGGCAGCCGCGACCAGCGCAAGGCTTCTTCCATCTTCAGCCAGGCCCGTGAGACGGCGTAGTCCGGCAGCTTCAAGCGGCTCAAGCCGCCGGGCCGCCGCGACGCCCAGCCCGCCGCGCGATGATAGCCCACCCACCACTCGCTGGCTTCGACCAGCAGGCAATCGAGCACTAAGTCTTTGGGACGCGCCAGCGGCGGTGCGGGCGGCAAGGGCGGCGCGTCGGCAGGCCAGAGCGCGCGGAGGGCCGCTTCGGCCGACTCGGCGGCCGGCGTGATCCCCGGCTCGAAACCGTGTTCGCCCGGCGCGGCCGTGTCGCGCTCGAAGACGTGCAGCTTGTGGTAACGCCGGCCGCCTGCCAGCCGGGCCACGTCGCGCACGCGTTCGTCGTCGCCGGCCGCTTGCGTCTTACCCAGCGAGAACCCGCAACTGCGAGCAAAGACGCTGCGCGGGTTGAAGTCGTCGGCCAGTCCGTGATCGGGCGGCAGCTTGAACGTCAAGAAGCCCGGCCGGGAGTAGGCGAAGCGGAACGCCGGCCAAAGTCGGCCCATTTCGGCCTTCGCGGCCCGTTCCGCTCCGACCTGGCAGGTGATGAATAAGAACTGCGGCGAAGCGACAGGTGGTCGTTCTTGTTCCATCCATTACCCTTGCCGTGCCGGCGAACCCACAAACTGGGACAACTCGATTGTAGTCGCTACCATGAGCTTCATGATCTATTTCGGCGTGGTGTTGCTCATTTTAGTGCTGACGGCCGGCTGGTGCATGACCTTGCTGAGCCTGCCCGGCAACTGGGTGATGGTGGTTGCCATCGCGCTGTTCGCGTGGTTGGCGCCGTCCGGCGGCCCCGATATCAGTTGGCAGACGGTCGTGGCCGTGCTGGTCTTGGCGGTGTTGGCCGAACTGCTGGAACTGGCGGCCAGCGCTTTGGGAGCCAGCCGGGCCGGCGGCAGTCGTCGCGGCGCGGTACTGGCGATCGTCGGCTCGCTGGTCGGCGCACTCGTCGGCGCCGCGGTGGGAGTGCCCATTCCGTTCGTCGGCTCGCTGGTCGCGGCGATTCTGTTTGCCGGCATCGGCGCACTGGTGGGTGCCATGCTGGGCGAAACCTGGAAGGGACGCACGCTGGCCGAAAGCTGGAAGGTCGGTCAGTCGGCCTTCTGGGGACGCCTGCTCGGCGCCTTGGCGAAGACCGGCATCGCCACCGCCATCTTCATGATCGGCGTCCTGACCGCGCTGTTTTGGAACACGTAACACTGGTTCCGCAACCTATTCCTCCGGCCTCGGCGGCCCGTCGGCCGGCGAGCGCGGCACCTTGTCCAAGTCGATCACCGTAACGTCGCCGAGGTGCAATCGCGAAAGGTGGCCGCCGATCGAAAACGGCCGCCGCACCGAAAGCGGCGCGTCGTCCTGGCAACTGAACAGCACCTTGCCGTCCATGGCCACTTCGATCTCGCGGCCCATCTTCGTCACCGAGAGCGTAAACAGCGCGGCCTTCGGATTGCCCGTGGCCACGCCTTTGAGCAGCTTGGAACCGCGATACAGCGTGGTCGAGGCATGGCTGGAAAGCAGCAGGTATCCGCCTCCTTTTTCAATCGATACGTCGGTCGCCGCCGTGCCGAAACGCAGGTAGAGCCGCCGCAGGTTCTTCCGCTGCTCCGGGCCGATCTTTTGCCCGCCTTGCAGATGTTCCAGGGCGCAGGAGACAACGATCTGGAAGTTTTCGGGCAAGGCCGCGCGGCTCGTCAACCAGAACGGTGCGCCGAGGTTGTCGATCACGAGCTGCTTGCCTTCGTCGCGAACATGTCCCTGCACGAGGTGCCAGTTCGCGGCACGCGGCGCGATGGTGATGGGCAACTCCAGCCGCCGGGGGTCGATGGGTCCGGGCGGCGGCCGCACGTCGCCCGCCCCGCGCTCGGCGCGGTCCGCCGCCGAGCGGATTTCCGACAGATAAAGTGCGAAGCCGACGTTTTCGGCGTTCAGCTCCTTCAAAGTGATAATGCCCACCGCTTCGCCCCGGCCGTTCAACAGCGGCCCGCCCGAATTGCCCTGGTTCACGGCGGCATCGGTCTGGTAGTACGACTTTCCGCTGAAGCGGACCCGTGTCGACGAGATGCTGCCTTTGTTGAACGACAGCACGGCCTCGTTTTCGCGGATGTAGGGATAGCCGATGACGGCCACGCCGGCGCCCAATTCGAGCTTGTCGTAGGACAGCGGCAGGGCGGGAAAGGTGCCATACTCCGGCCGGGCCGCGATCTTCAAAATCGCGAAATCAAGGTTCTCGTCTTCCGGCGCAGAATAAACCACGCTCGCCTGGAACCAATCGAGATCGTCGGGGTCGCCTCGCGAGGGGACGCCCACGAGCATGATCGTGCCGCGGGCGGTCCGGTCTTTCGGCTCGATGACGTGGCGGCTGGTGTAGATCAGGCCGTCGGTCGAGGTCAGAAATCCGGAGCCGAGGGCCACCTCGTGCCCCGGCGTGATGCGCCGGATGAAGACGATGGCCTTCCGCGCCTCGGCCACGTTGAAGGTGTTGTCGCTCGACGCTGCGGCCGGCACCGCCAGCAGCAGGCAGAACCCTACGACCGCGTTCGTGCTACCGGTGCGCACTAAGGGTTGCCGCCAGCGTTTGGAGGGCCAGTTTTTGTACGGTGCGAAAATCTTCGTGGATGGCCTGGCGCAACAGCGCGGCGTCGGCTGGGGGCAACTGCGAGAACGACACGAGGTTGTTCAACGCCACCCTCAGTTGGTTTGACGATAATTCCTGTTTGCCGGCGCCGAGCAGTTCCAGCCAGCGCACGCGCTTCTTCTCCCAACATCGGCCGGTGCGCTGTTGCACGCGGCGCCAGCCACGAGTGAGGAGTTGCCCGATCTTGTCCTGAACGGCGGGTTCGAGTTCTTTCGTGCTTTGCATAAGCGGCATGATGCGGTCCTCGCAAATCCCATTTACTATAACCGGCGTTTCGCCTTCGCCAATGGGCTGGGTCGGGGTTTCAGAAAAAAATGCGGGGCCGGCCGGCACCGTTGCCGGTTTGGCTCGATTTGTTAAGATTCCGTTACTGGTTACTGGTTACTGGGAGGGCCGTTCTTTTGAACCTGGGGAAAAAGAATGCTCGCTGCCGCGGACAAGAAAGGGGCCGCCACCGCGCTGCGGATTTTGCTCGTCGAAGACCATCCGGAAGTGGCCCAGGCACAGGCCCTTCTGTTGCGGGCCATTCCGATTTGGAAGCGAAAGACTGGGCTATCCAGCCGATAAGCTCATGCCCTCCAGCCGATAAGCTCATGCCCTCGCGCCCCGCTATCGCCGCTCGGCGGTCTCGGCCTGTTTGACGGCGAGAGTCAGAAACTGGTGCAGCTCCACGGGCGAGAGGTGGCCCTGCTGCTTCGCGAGCAGGTGCCGTTGCGGCGTGACGACGAGCAGCGAAGGAAACGCGCTGACGCGCAGCCGCTGGATGAGCATAGGCTGCTCGTCGGCGTCGATTTTCAAGGCGACAAAAGTCTGGTTCATGCGGCGGACGACGCCCGCGTGGCGAAAGGTGCCCCGATCCATGCATTCGGCCACCGTCTTGACCAGCTCGGCCGGCACGGGCTCGCTGTTGCGCTCCAGGGCATAAGCGATATGCCGCTTGACGTCTCGGTTCCTTTCGTTTCCATCGAGCGCCTTGAGCTCCGCCTCCAGTTCCACCCCGTGGCCCAGCATCCCATGAGCCGCTTCATTTCCGCGGCGGGAATGAGCACGACGTTCGAGCTTTGAAGAAGGAACGGCTGCGCGACGAGCTCCCTACTGTGAGTGCGACCCACTCCTTGGCGGGAAAACCATCGGTGCTTGATTCTATCGGTTTGCCCTGCCAGCGGGAATGGTGCCGGCGCCGGCGAATTGTGAAGTGGCTTACAGTTTTCTCGACGGCGCAGTAGTATTCTCGTAGCAGCCTGGCACGCCGAGCGCAAAAGACGGCCCGGCTGAGCCCGCCGAGTTTGGCGGTCTTTCTGCAACATGTTTTTTACTATGAAAGGATGGCTCATGTCCGAACTCAATCGGCGGGATTTCCAGCGGCTTTCGATGGCCGCGTTTGGCGGCGTTTTGGCAGGCGCCACGCTTGGCCAATCGGCCGAGGAAAAAGAAGAGAGCAAAAAAGACTCGAAGAAGAACCCGTTGCTCGTCGAGCCGCACGTCTGCCGCGGCTTGAACACCTGCAAAGAGAAAGGAGCGGGCAAAAAGAACGCCTGCGCCGGGCAGGGAACCTGTGCCACCCTCAAGGCCCACGATTGCTCCGGCCAAAACGACTGCCGAGGCGAAGGCGGCTGCGGCGCGACGCCGGGCGAGAACAAGTGCAAAGGAATGGGCGGATGCGAGGTGCCGTTTAAGCATGACGCGGCATGGAAGAAGGCCCGCAAGCGTTTCGAGGAGTTGATGAAGAAAGAAGGGAAGAAAGTCGGGCCGGCGCCCGAGAAGAAAAAGAGCTGACGCCGATCGGTCTACGCCCAACGTTGCCAGCGATGCCCTCGGTGTTTGCAACCGGGGCATCGGCTGGCCGCGGCGTCGTTCATTGCTTTGGAGCGGGACCGGCCTCCGCCCCAGCCGCCGCCTACTTCACTCCGCGCATCTACACCGCGACCATGACACCAGCGAGACTCGGTTACCCGCAACTTGGGCTGGGCGTCGGCCTGCGCACCGCTCATTTCCCTTACCTGCTCGAGCATTGGCCCGCGGTCGACTGGTTCGAGATCATCTCCGAGAACTTCATCGACTCGCGGGGACGGCCGCGCTATGTGCTCGACAAGCTGGCCGAGCGCTATCCGATTGTGATGCACGGCGTGTCGCTCTCGATCGGCAGCACCGATTCTCTGAGCTTCGATTACCTCGCCCGTTTGAAACGGCTGGCCGACGCCATCAAGCCCAAGTGGATTTCCGACCACCTCTGTTGGACCGGCGTGCTCGGCCTCAACGCCCACGATCTGTTGCCTCTGCCGTTGAATGAAGAAACGCTTTGCCACGTCGTTGAACGCATCCGCGTCGTGCAGGATTTTTTGGAGCGGCCGCTGGTGCTGGAAAACCCCAGCAGCTACGTCACCTTCGCCAGCTCGACGATGAGCGAGTGGGAGTTCCTCTCACGCATGGCCGACGAGGCCGATTGCGGACTGCTGCTCGACGTGAACAACGTCTACGTGTCGAGCGTCAATCACGATTTCGACCCTTTGGAATACATCGACCACGTGCCGCACGGTCGCGTGGTGCAGTGCCATTTGGCCGGGCACACCAACTGCGTGACCCATCTGATCGACACCCACGACAATCACGTGATCGACCCCGTGTGGGAGCTTTATCGCCGGGCGCATCGGCTCACGGGCGGCATGTCGACGTTGCTGGAGTGGGACGCCAGCATTCCGCCGTTTCCCGTCGTGCATGCCGAGGTGCTCAAGGCGCGCGAGTACATGGTGGCCGGCGAGGCGTCGGGTGTCAGGCGTCAGGCGTCAGGAAAGCCCGATTTACCGCCGACGGCGGCCAAGGCTGGCCTGCCGGCCCGTGAGCCCTCGGTGCCGCACCCGTTGCACCTCGTGGGGAGGGAAGTGCAATGAGCTCTCATCCTTCGTCCCCTGATTCTTCACTGGCCTCGCTGCAGCGCTGGATGCAGGCGGTCATTATGCACCCGGACGGCGTCGTGGCAGGCGCTAAGTCGGATGACGCGCGGCAACACCTCGAAGCTGGGCCTGAGAGTTGCGAAACCGTCGTCAGCCGCTCGCGAAACCTGACGGGCGTCGAGCGGCTGACGATCTACCACCAGGCATATTTTGCACGTCTGCTCGAGTGTTTGCGCAATATCTTTCCCATCGTGGCCAAGACCGTCGGCGACGAAGCCTTCGACGCCCTGGCAATGGGCTATTTACAGGCACATCCCTCGCAGAGCTACACGCTCGACCGCCTGGGCGATGCGTTCGTTCGCTTTCTCGATGAAACGCGTCCTGATCGCGACGAAACCGGCCAGCCAACGGAAACCTGGCCCGATTTCCTGATGGAGCTGGCCAAGCTGGAATGGACGATCGGCGAGGTGTTCGACGGGCCGGGCAGCGAGGGCCGGCCCACGCTGAGCGCCGAGCAGCTTGCGGCGATCGGGCCGGAACATTGGCCCGAAGTGCGGCTGGTGCCCGCGCCTTGCTTGCGCATCATGAGCTTCGGATTTCCCGTCAACGATTACTTCACGGAGTTGCGTCAACGTGCGGCCGACGCCGTCCCGCCTCCTTTCCCGGCCGCCGAGACGACGTGGCTGGCCCTGTTTCGCCGCGATTACGTCGTGCGCCGGCAGGCCCTGGACCGCGAGCAATATGATCTGCTCACGGCACTTGCCGCCGGGCAGACGGTGGGGGCCGCCATCAAGCACTTGCTGGACACGACCGGCATCGACGTCGATCGGTTGGCGGCGTCGCTTCAAGAATGGTTCCGCACTTGGACGGCCGCCGGGTTCTTTGCGGCCGTTGACTCGTAGGGCGGAAAACGAACGTTTGGGTCCCACCCTACATGCACCGGCAGTGCCATTACGCCGCCTTCGCCAACCTTATCTCCTCCAACCGCTCCAGCACCGCCGCCGGGGCCTTTTCGGGCGAGACCATCGTGCTCCGCGGCACAATCACCGTTTGCTCCAAGGCATATTGCCCCGACACCACGGCGTGCGGCACCGAATCGGTGAACACCAGCCAAGCCGAGCCGGGCGGAAAATGGCTGTGAAACTTGTGGCACGTACGCTGGAACGATTCGTTTTCTTTCATCAATTGATGGATGTCGCGCATCGCCTGGTCGTAGGGCGAGAAGGGCCGCACCGGGAGCTTCATGCCGCTGGCCACGCGCCGCCAAAGGGTCGGCCGCCGCACGCGCACAAATTGGCGCACGAACTCGACGCCCATGTCGCGGGCCAGCACGTCGAACGGCTCGCCCGTGATCCAATACCGCTCGGCGTGCGGATTGACGTTCATGAAAATCCGCAAAATGCGGTCGCCATAGGTCGGCCGCTTGGGGAACGAATCGACGTGAATCAGATCGTTGCGGGCGTGCAGCCGCAACTGCCGGCCCTTCTCTTCCAGCGGCCGGAAGCTGGCATAATCGAGCCGCCACTCGCGGGCGTAGGTCGGCACCAGCCCGGCCACACAGTCGATCGTCTGCCGGCTGAACGTGCGCATCACCTGGTGCAAACGCTCGGCATCGACGTGCTTGGGGTCGAAGCCGGTCAGCCGATCGTGCAACGGGCGATAGGCGATGTTCTTGTGCCAGCGTCGATGCGACTGACGCTGGCGCAACAGCACGTCCACGTCGGCGTCGGGCAGCGGAAAGGGCGAACTGGGAAAGTACAGGATTTTGCCCTGTTCCAGCAGGCTGCACAGTTCGCGGTCGAGCGGGGCCGCCGCGGCCGCGCAGCCGCGCAACAGCCGAGGCATGTCGACAAGATGCGCGGTTTCCAAAGACGCAGCAACGGGCTCCTCGACGCGGCTTGCTGGGAGCATGGCAAGTCTCCAATGACCGGTTCGCGAAAAGACCGCCACGCTTTATCGACCAACCGCACTGGGAGCTTGAGCGAAACCGGAATCCCTCGATGGTTGACCGCTCCCCGGCTTCGTGCTAGAAAGCCGTTTGCCGAATCAAGCCAGTCGTCGCCAAATAGAAAGCGAGTTTGCCGTGGGTGGAATCAGCGAACGTGCCAAAGAGATCAAGCGACGCCGTCATCGCCGCAAGAAGCTGACGGTCTTCTCGCGAAAGCTGCAAAAGGCGACCGCCAGCGAAAAGCAGGTCATCGCCGAGAAGCTCCGCAGCATGACGCCCGGTGCGGAGACGATCATCAAGAACCTGAACCTGTCGGGTTCCGATCGTTGATCCCGCCCCCGTTAAACTGTCGGCATGCCCTCCGAGCGCATGAAGACCTTCGGCGAATTCTGGCCGTTCTATGTAGGTGAACACCGCCGGCGCTCGACGCGCGCCTGGCACTTTCTGGGCACGACGCTGGCGCTGCTGTTGCTGGCGGCGTCGGTCGCCGTGAGATGGTGGTGGGGCCTGCTGGCCGTGCCGGTGTGCGGCTACGCTTTCGCTTGGTTCAGCCACATCTTCGTCGAACACAATCGGCCGGCCACGTTTCGTTATCCACTCTGGTCGTTGGCGGCCGATTTCAAAATGTGGGGACTCATCGTCCGCGGCCGCATGGCCGAAGAAGTGCGGCGGGTGTTGGGCGAAAGCGACGGCCCGGCCAGTTGACGGTTACCGTCGGCCCAGGGAAGCACGCGGGCAAATTTTTTATTGTCTTGGATTTGCTGCTTTTCAAGCCCGCGGCGATCGCCTATCCTGATGACAGTTGCTGTCGGCGGCGGAAGTTTTGGCGGCCCGCTTAGGCCCGCAAAAAAGAAAAGGAGACAAGACGTGCCAGCGCGTGTGAATTGTCCGGCGTGCCAGACAACTTTGGCAGTCAATGCGGCCTGCGGCGAAGGCACGGTGCTGCGTTGCCCCAAGTGCCGGCACGAATTTGCGATTCGCCTGCGGCCGGCGGTCCCGCCCGTCACTGCTTGGCCGGCCAGCGACCCACTCTCCGCGCCGCTGCCGTCGCAGCCTTCGCGACAACTCCCGCGGCGCCAGACCAGCCTGCGTCCGCCGGCCCGAGCTGCCGCCCATGATTCGGGCTCGTCGATGCTGTGGATCGGCATCGGCGCCGGCGCCGCCGTTGCGGTGGCGTTGGTGGTGCTGATCTTGATTGTGACGCGCATCTCTTCACCGGCGGCAGACCAGCAACAGATCGCCGCGGCGCCAGCCCCGGACGCAACGCAGCCGGCGACTCCGGCCCCCGTCACCGCTTCGCCGGCCACCAATCCCCCAGCGGTCGCCTCACCTCCGGCCGCCTCGCCTCCGGCCGTCGCCACCGCAGCGAATCCGTCGCCCGCGGCGGCGACGCCCCAGTCGCCCGTCGGTCAACCGGTCTCGTCGCTGACTCCCGGCATGTCGCCGCCTTTGGCTGCCAGCCCCGTTCCGCCCGCCAGTTCCGCGCCCACTGGCCCGACGCTCGCCTATCGCTTCAACAGCGGTGAAGAATACGCCTACTCGTTTACCGTGAAGGCGGAGGTGGCAGGCGCGGCCGACCAGACAAGTGGCATGTGCTCGCTCGCGCTCAGCCGCGAGGCGGCGCCGCCGGAGTTCGCGGCGCGTCAGAAATCGGGCCAAGGAAGCGGCAGCGGCTTCGTCGTCACCAGCGACGGTTATGTGGTGACCTGCGCCCACGTGGTCGAAGGCTCGACCAAGATCGACGTGGCCGTGGCCGGGCAAAGCTATCCCGGTCAAGTCTTCGCCTTCGACAAGGCCCACGACCTGGCCGTGGTGCGCATCATCGGCAGCAATCTGCCCACGGTTCCGTTGGGCAATTCCGACACGGTCGAGCTGGCGCAGGAAGTGCGCGCCGTCGGTTATCCCTTGTCGACCGTCTTGGGCGATAGCGTCAAAATCACGCGCGGCACGCTGGCCGGCATCGTCAACACCGACGGCCGCAAGCTGTTCCAGGTGGATGCCAGCATCAACCCCGGCAACAGCGGCGGCCCGCTGGTGAACGAGATGGGCCACGTGGTCGGCGTCGCCAGCGCCAAGCTGGCGGGCGAAGACGTCGACGGCGTCGGCTTCGCCGTTCCGGCCAACGAAGTTCTGACCCTGCTGCGCAGCAAAGGCATCACGCCGGCCAGCGCGTCGGGCGGGGAAAAGCTCGACGGCCCAAACCTGGCGCGCCGTGTCACGCCCGCCGTGGCCATGCTCAAGGTCACCATCGGCCCCGGAGGCTACGGGCTGGCCAACCGCCTGCTGCTCGATTTTTCGGGCCACGTTTCCACGAGCCAGATGCGCACGGTTGGCCGGATGCGCGTGCCGGGCGCCCCTCGCCTCGAGAGCGAACGCGGCAAGCTCCTGCTGAGCGAGCGGGGCGAGCTGCTTGAAGCCACCGGCAACGTGCAAGTGCCCTACTTGTTCGGCCCGCTGGGCGCCCTGATTTTCGAACCTCTCGGTTCGGCCGACGAACGCACCTGGCAAACCCAACGGGTCACCGCGCTGACACAGATCATCGGCGAAGAATCGAATAGTCCCCTGCCGATGCGGTTCCGGCATCGGGGGCGCAGCCCCTTCGCTCAAAGCCAGACCAAGGTCGTCGTCACGCCGGCGATGGAGACGAGCAGCTACGAGCTGGCGGGCACGAACGGCGACCTGGTATCGATCAGAAAGCGCTATACGTTTCAGACGCTGCAACCCGCCGGCACGCCACCGGTGGCCCAGGTGACCGGCGAAGGGACCATCACCTTCAACCGCGCCAAGGGGTTCGCCGAGAAGCTGGAGTATAAGGCGACGCTGGTGCGGAGCGTGAGCAAGGTGAGCGTGACGGTTCCCTTGACACTCCAATGGCACCGGCTCGACCAACAGACGCTCGACAAGAACCGCGCAGAGGCGAAAGCCAACATGGAGGCTGCCAAGAAGGCCGCGGCCGAGCAAAAGGCGCGCGACGCCGCTCCGCCCACGCCGCAACGCGTGGACGAGGTGCTCGAAGACCTGAGCATCGCCAAAGAATGGCACGAGCGAATGAAGCCGCTCGACGCGCTCGCTCGCATGCAGCCCCTCGACCAGCGCCGCGCGCAGGTGACGAAGGCGGTCGAACCGCTGATGCGCGACGGCAACTTCGCCGTCCGCGACAAAGCGATTCAAATCATGGGCCGCTGGGGAACGAATGAAACCGTGCCGGTCTTGTTGAAAATGCTGGAGCAGCTCGATTCGGGCATTCGTCATAAGACGATCGAGGCCCTGGGCGCGATTGCCGACCCAACCGCCGCCAAGGAGGTCGCCGCCTTGGTGCCTGAACAGTCCGACCGTCAGGCCGCCGTGACCGCGCTGAAGAAGATGGGCAAGGTGGCTGAACCGGCGGTGATTGGGCTGTTGAAACACCACGACAGCCAGGTGCGGTATCAGGGCTGCCAGATTCTGGAAGCGATCGGCGGGCCGAAATCGGTCCCGGCGATCAGGCGTTTGCTGCAGGACGAAAAGGACGGGCTGGTGCGCCTCGCCGCCCGCGGCGCCCTCGACCGGCTGGCAAAGAAGTAGGCACCGAGCAACAGCACGTCAACCCACCCTACAAGCCCAACAGCCGCTTGGCCTCGTCGAGAAGAAACTTGGCGTTGGTGAACGGCTCGTAGCTGATGTCTTGCCAACGCACCAGCCCCGCGTTGTCGATCAAAACCGTGGCGTGCAAGGGGAGGTTTTCAAAATCGTCGAAGGCCCGATAACTTTTGAAAACGCCCAGACCCGCGTCGGACAACAGCTTGATCGGCAAGGGCGGCGCCCCGGTCGATGCGCGCGCCTCAAGGGAGCCTCGCAATTTGCCCACGTCGTCGGTGCTGATCGCCACCAGTTCTACGCCCAAGCGGGCAAACTCCGCTTGCATCGGACCGAAGGCGTTCAATTGCTCCACACAATGCAGGCAGCCGAAGCCGAGATAAAAAATCACCACCACCGGCCGGCCGCGATACTGGGACAACGAAACGGCGTCGCCGTGATCGTCGGGCAAAGTCCACTCCGAAGCCGGCGAGGGATGCCAGCGGAAGGGGCCGAGCGAAGCCAGGTCGGGCCGCTCGCCAATGTCGCCGGCGGGCTGATAAGGCAACCGCCACTCGCTCGGCAGCCCGAGCTTGGGCGCCAGCTCGTCGAGCCGCTTGAAGATCGGAACGTCACGGTCGATGAAGGCCGACATGCCTTGCAGCTTGCGGAACTCCTCCGTCGCCTCGGCCGGCTTGCCGCATTCGAACAGCACCTCCACGCAGTTGGCCAGCGGAAGCACGCGGTTCTTCCCTTGGCTGACGGCCTCACGGGCGAGCTGCTCGGCCTTCGCCTTGTTGCCCGTCTGCAACTCGATGCGCGACAAAAACTCCTTGCCCAGGTCTTTGACCTTCTCGAAGTGCGAAAGCGCCGCGGAGGCGTCGTTGCCGGCCAGCGCCCAGCGTCCGTGCAGCTCGTCCAGCGCGGCGGCGATCGTTTCCAAGCGGCCCTTGAAACGGTCGGCCGCGTCGGCGCGGGCCTTGGCAACCTGGTCGTCGGGCTTCTTGTCGGCCTTGGCCTTCGCTTCGGCGTCGACGGCCGCTTTCTCTTGCTCGGCATTGATCTTCGTCTGCAGGCCCTGCAAGGCGACGATGTGCGTCTTGCCGTCGGTGAGATTGCTCTTGGCGATCAGCGCGGCGCCCAACGCGCGGTGGCGGCGGACCTGGTCGTCTTCGACATCCGAAGGCTCCAGGCAGGGCGTTTGCGCCAGCCGCAGCAGGTCGTCCCACAGCTCGAATTGCGGCAGGATGGCCAGCAGGCGCCGGCGGCCCATCATGTTGCTGCCCGGTCCGCCCGGCCGGTTGTATTTCGGATGACGCGGCAACTCGGCCAGGTTGGCGGCCAGATCGACGGCGTCGCGCACGCGGCCGATGAAGGTCAGGTTATCGACCAGCCAGTCGTTGTTATGAGCATAGTTGTGAATCTGGTCGGGCATCACGCCGTCGTGGATCATGTGGGCATGATCGACGCGGGCCGAAGCCTCTTGCTGCCAGACCGCGTCGACGTAGCGTTGCAGCTTGGAAAAAGTGTGCCCCGGCATGTGCCACATGTGGGCGATGGCCGGCCCCGACTGGCCGCAACGGGCAGCCGACGGAACCGCCCGTGCCGGCTTTTCGTTGTCCCAGAGATGAATCACATAGTGATGGGCCGGATGCATGGGATTGGCCGCGTGGACTTCGCGCAGCAGCGACGCCACCGCTTCGTGGCTGGCGATCGGGATGCCGTGGCTGCTGTTCTCCCAAATCAGCACGGCCAAGAAGGCCCGCGCCTCGATCTCTTCGGGATGGTCGTGAACCATCATCTCCAGGTCGCGAACAAGTTGACGGCGGCGCTGCTGATCGTCTTGCGGCTTGTTGTCCGGTCCGGGAGCGAGATAGCGGTCCAAGGCGTCAATCCAGGCCAATTCATGCGGGCCGGCGCCGCCCTTGCGTTTGACGGCCTCGGCGATGAAACCGCGGCCGCGTTTGGCATTGTCTCGATTGGCCATCGCCATGCCCCAATAGGCCATGGCGCAATCAGGGTCGAGTGCGGCGGCCTGACGGAACGACCGCTCGGCCTCGAAATACCAGAACCCGTGGAGCTGCCCCAGCCCCTGATTGAAGAACTGCTGCGTTTCGGGCGATTTGGTGGTGATCTTCATGGAGACGTTGCCCGTGCCGCCCATCAGGTAAGCCCGCTGCCGCGGCCCTTCGTTGAACACTTCGCCGTGCAACGAGTGTCCGGCCTGGGTGCCGGCGTCATCGGGCTTTTTGGCTTCTTCGGCGGCGAGCGGCGCCAGGCAAAAAAGGAATGCGGCCGCGAGCAGCGGCAGAACGCGGATAGAACGGTACATGATGCTGTCTCAAAAAGGGGCCGATGGCGGGGAACCGACGACGCCTTCGTCGGGATTGGCAGGTACATTTTAGAGTAACGTCGCGGGCAGGCACGTACCAGAGGCGCTCGTAGCGGGGATGTCCGGGCTTACCGGTCACGTTTGGTCGTTCGATGAGATGTTCGCGGCGGTCTCGAGCTAGCCTGGCGGCGGGGATCGGCCGAATTCAAGGAGGGACCACACAACCCTAATCCCACAAAAGACTTAGGCCCTTGACGTGTCGCGAGTCGCCAGCTATTTTGTGGCGCAGCCGGTCAACAGCCGAAATACGGTTAGATCAGGCTTGGGATGGTTTCTCGGCGCCAACGAATAGCCTAGAATCAAGTTGTGGAGCACCCGATGGGGCCATTTTTTCTGCCTACTAGCACTGGCTAGCATCATCCAAGCGGACAGCGGACGGCCAATTAAATGGTGCAAGCGCGGAATTTCTTGATCCGAGGGGTTCAGATCGTAGCCTTTACCGTTAGCGGAGGCTTCGAGGCGTCGCGGGTGCTCACCAACGTTTTGAGCAGATACGGGGCGCTCCTCTCTGGCCGCGTAGACGTACTGCCGCTTCCAGAGGAAGTTCCGCCTGAGATCCCTCGGGTTGAGCTAGGAAGCAAGGATAACCGCTGGGCATTGTCCTCGGCGCCGGCCAGAACCAGCGTTGCATGGGTTGAGCGCGATTCGAATGGGATCAGTCCAGATCCGTTGGGGAAGATAGTTCAGCAGTGCTCGGAGATTCTGAGTTGCTGCTTCGCGGACGACGTGCCGACCCGAGTGAATCGACTCGGGTTCCTTCTCACGAGCGTGCTTGAAACCGAAGACGCCCCCCGATTATTGATTGAGCAATTCTGCCTACCGCAGCGTCATGCGGCGGAAAGCGCTGCTTCGCCTCTTCGTCACTCGCAGACGTTTCAGTTGCACAACTTTAAGGCTTACATGAGCCAACTCGACACGGTGCCAATAAACAGTTGGGTGCGATGCAAGTCCGCCTCATTGGTGCCGGATGGAGCATCAGCGATTGTCGTCGAGCAAGACTTGAACACCAGTGCCAGCGATCCCGAGCGGCGGTTTGAAGCCGCCGAAATGCGAACGTATTTTGAAAGCGCTGCCCCAGAGGCTCAACAGATTCTGCGACTGTATTTCCCAGATTAGGATGAAACTGCGATGGCGACCGTGACTGAAAAGAGCGCTTCCGAAAAGCGGACCACATTGCCGGTTGATCGTGCGCGGCGAATGCTGTACGAGACGCTATTTACTCCGCGACCAAGCACGCCATTTGACGATGAACGAGCGACGGGCGTCCAACTCGGGATTGCCCCCATCTACCTGAAAATGAAGGAGTTGGGGGCTATCCTGCTCCAAATCGTTGAATTGGCCAACGGTGAGCAACATGACGAAGACGGAGTGTTGGCGCCAACCAAGCATGCAATGGATCGTACGACGCGCCTATTGATTCATGCTTCGATGATTGTCTGGCATTTCGGCCCAGGCAGCGGCGAAATGTTCGTTTTCCCTCGCGGTTTTATCGCGACGGACTCCGAAGGCGGCCTTCGTATTGAATGGACAAAGCCGGGCGCTTCTCTGCGACTTGTGATTGCCGCTGCCGAGTCAGGGAAATCCTATCTCTATCACGAGTTCGCAGAAAAATATGGATCTGAGCGGCAGGTCACCGCTGAATTGCTTGGACGTTGGTTGGCTCGATTCTTGTCTACGCGGTAGGTGGCTTGCGTTCAAATGTCGGATTTGCCCCCGATTGAGTGCGGTGAGATCGTTTACCGCGCTCTTTCACGCGCTGCGGGTCGGAACCCAGACACCGGTGAGCCGATCTCAGTCGCATTCATCCGACGAGCTGCGCCGCGCGACGCGAGCGGCCTGTCAATAAACTATAATTGCGATTCCGAGCATTGCAGGAATAGTCTCAAGAAGTGCTACGGTGTTGTCAGCCTACATGTCGGTAGAGTTCGGTCGCTAGACCTGGACGTGATACCTGACGAGCCACAACACGGCAACATCACGGGATTGCCTCGCAAAGAGGAAGATGAGGTCCAGGCGGAACGGCTTGCATCGGCGCTGGTACGGCAAGCTAGGCTGATTCCACCGCCCAAAGCTTCCGCAACACGGCGTGCGTGATATCTATGAACCGACTGACGTCCCTATTTACGGCTGCGTTGATCGCGGCCTGCTTTTTTTCCGCTGCGGCCACCCTGGGCGATGAGCCATTGCCGCGCACGCCGCCCTTGGAGCCTGCGGCGGCGCTCAAGAGCTTCGAGACGCGGCCCGGCTTCGAGATGCAGCTTATCGCGGCCGAACCGTTGGTTACCGACCCGGTGGCCATGGTCTACGACGAAAACGGCCTGGCCTACGTGGCAGAAATGTCGGACTATCCGTATACCGACAAAACCACCGACAAGCCGTTCGTCGAACGCACGATGGACCGGCCCATCGGCCGCGTGCGCATTCTGGAAGACACCGACGCCGACGGCGACTTCGACCGCGGCACGATCTTCGCCGGAGCGTTTTCCTGGCCGACCGGCCTCGCCCTGTGGAAGGGCGGCGTGTTCGTGGCGGCGACGCCCGACATCTGGTATCTCAAAGACACCGACGGCGACCATCGGGCCGACGTGCGGCAAAAAGTCTTCACCGGCTTCCGCAAGTTCAACGTGCAGGCGGTGATGAACAACCTGGTCTGGGGACTCGATCACCGCATCTACGGCGCCGGCTCCAGTAACGGCGGGCAAATCAGGCCGGCCGATCGACCCGACGCCAAGCCCTGGCTGCTCGCGCGCAACGACTTCCGCTTCGATCCGCGCCACTGTGGCTCCGGGGCAAGTGGCTTCGAGTTGATTTCGGGCGGGGCGCGGTTCGGCAACACCTTCGACGACTGGGGCAACCGCTTCATCTGCAACATTCGCAACCCGGTCGAGCACGTGGTGCTGCCGGGCCGCTACCTGGCACGCAATCCCTATCTGCCGGTCGTCTCCGCCCTGCACGACGCCGCCGAGTCGGGCGACGCGCTGCCGGTGTATCGCATCAGTCCGCCCGAAGCGTGGCGGGTCGTCCGGGCGGCACGCATGGTGGCCGAAGCCAACCCGGCCACGCCGCGCAGCGAAACCAACGCCGAAGGCTACTTCACCTCGTCGAGTGGATTGACCATCTACCGCGGCGCCGCCTACCCTCGCGAGTTCTATGGCAACGCCCTTCTGGGCGAGGTGGCCGGCAACCTCGTACACCGGCAAGTGCTTTCGCCCGACGGGGTGACGTTCCGCGCGGTCCGCGGCGACGACCATACGGAGTTCGTGCGATCGCGCGACAATTGGTTCCGGCCGGTGAACTACGTCAACGCACCCGACGGCACGCTGCACATCCTCGACATGTACCGCGAGACGATCGAGCATCCCTGGTCGATCCCCGACGACATCAAAGCCGAGCTCGATCTGGAAAGTGGCCGCGACCGCGGTCGAATCTATCGGCTGGCCCCCGTCGGCTTCCAGCCGCCGGCCCCGCCAAAGCTGGGCGAGGCGAGCGATGCCGATCTGGTCGCGCAATTGGAGAATCCGAATTCGTGGTGGCGCGAGACGGCGCAGCGGTTGCTGTTCGAGCGGCAGCCGCACGAGGCCGTGGCGCCGCTACGTAAGCTGCTCAAGGAATCGAAGAACCCATTGGCGCGGCTGCACGCGCTCTGGTCGCTCGAAGGTTTGTCGGCGTTGAGCGACGACGACTTGGCGCTGGCCCTTGCGGATGCAGCTTCCGGAGTCCGCGAGCATGCGGTGCGGATCGCCGAGCCGCGCTTGCCGCAGGCGCCGCCCCTGGCCGAGCGAGTGATCGAACTGGCCGACGACGACGAAATCCGCGTTCGCTTCCAGGTGGCGTTCACACTTGGCGAGTTGATTCGCTCGGCCGCCGACGAAGATGTTCGCGCGCGTGCTTCAGTGGCGCTGGCAACGATTGCCCGCCGCGACGGCGCAGACCTGTGGGTCCGCACCGCCGTGTTGAGCTCGGCCAACGAGTCGGCGGCCCGCTTATTGCTAGAACTGCTGGCCGACAAGGACTTCGTCATCGGTAGCGAAGCCCCGCCGCTGGTGCGCGATTTGGCGACGGTGCTCGGCGCTCGGAACAAGCCCGCTGAGATCGCACCGGTGATGGAGGCCTTTGCCAAGCTCGGTCCGAAGGCCGCCGGCGTAGCGTCGCCGTTGATCGTCGGGCTCGGCAACGGCCTGAAGCGATCCGGTAAGAAGCTCGCCGACGTTGTGCCCGCCGGCTCCGCTTCGGCCCATCGCATCCATCACTTGTATGAGAGCGCACAGACCTTGGCCGCGGACAGCACGGCCGCCAGCGATCCACGGCTGGCCGCAATCGAGCTGCTGGCCACGGCGGATTTCTCACGGTCCAGAGAAACGTTGGCGGCGTTGCTGGCGCCCCGCGAGCCACAGTCGCTGCAAATGGCGGCCATCCGTGCGTTATCGGGCTACGCCGATGCTGAGGTGGCGCCGCTGTTGTTGAAAAACTACTCGGCCCTGACGCCGGGCGTGCGCGGCGAGGTCATCCAGGCGTTATTGGCACGCGCCGATCGCATTGGCCCGCTGCTCGATGCGGTCGAGGCCCGCCGCGTCGGCTCGGCCGACATTCCGCCTGCCCGGCGGACGCTGCTCGTGCAACATGGCGACGCCGCCATCCGCAATCGGGCGGGACGCTTGCTCGCCGCCGACACGAAGCGCCGCAACGTGGCCCTGGCGGAGTATCAATCGGCGCTCAAGTTATCGGCCGACCTCGGCCGCGGGCAGGCCGTGTTTCAGCGCGAGTGTCAGGCCTGCCATCGGCTTGGCGAGCGAGGCCACAACGTGGGGCCGAATCTGCTCTCGGTCCGCAACCGCACGCCCGCCGAAGTTTTGGCCAACGTGCTCGATCCGAACCGTGAAGTGGCACCAAATTTTCAGGAATACATCGTGCTGTTGGACGAGGGGCGGACGATCACGGGCATCATCTCGGAAGAGACGGCCACCAGCGTCACGTTGCGGCGGGCCGAAGGGATCGAAGAGACGGTGCTGCGGCAGAACATCGAGGAGATTTCCGGCACAGGCCGCTCGCTGATGCCGGAGGGTTTTGAGAAGAAAATCGCCCCCCAAGAAATGGCCGATCTGGTCGCATATTTGCTGCGCGGTTAGCACTATAGCCGAGAATGAGGCCAGAATAAGCGGTGGGCTGGGGCAGAGCTTGGCCGGGCGCGGCTGGATTTGCCAACACGCCCTGCGGCCAAGCGATGCCCCGGTAGCAGCGCCACCGGGGCATCGCTGGCCGACGGCGTCATGGGGATTGCAAGACCGCGCCCGGCCAGCTTATGCCCCAGCCACCGCCGTGAACCCAAACCCAAAATCGAAAATCCAAAATCGCTTCAGGTTCAAAAATGCACACGAAACTCTCCTTGTTTACCGTCGCCCCGGTACTACTGCTGGCCGGTCTGGCGTCGCGACCGGTCGCGGCCGACGACGAGCCGGTGCCGGCCGCCGTATCGCCACGAATCACGATCGACCAGGACCCCGATACGCTACTGACGCGCGTGGTCATCGAAGCGAAAGACGGGGAAGTGGCCTGGGCCGATTTGATGGCCGGTCTGGCAAAAGCCAAGGGCTTCGACAGCGACGCCTTGGACGACGTGCCGCGACACCGGTCATTCGACCTCAATCGCCGGCACACGCGGCTGGTGCTGGGACTGATGAACGTACTGATGGAGTCGAGCGGCATTCGTTTTGCTGTGCTCCCTCCGCAACCCGCCGACGCGGAACCAAAGTTGCAAGTCACGCTCGACCGTCGCGCCATGCTGGCCTCGAAGCGGCGATTCGAAAAAGTGCTTAGGCTGGCCGCGACGGAGCGACTGGCCGACACTCCCTTGCGGCGAGACTATGGTCTCTCGTGGCCCGACGGCGCGCAGCCGGCGGTGGGCGACGCGGTGGTGGTGTTGCACGGCCTCGGCTCGACGCCCGAAGAACATGCCTCGCTTTCCGCCGATCTGCGGCGTGCGGGTCTGCGCGTGGGCGAGTTTGCCTATCCGGGCGATGAGCCGCTGGACGATTCGGCGAAGCTGCTGGCGCGCGAGCTGAGGCAGTTCCGGCGCGATCGGCCGGCCGTGCGCCTGCGGTTGGTGACGCTGTCGATGGGCGGACTGGTGGCGCGGCGCGTGCTGGAAGACCCGGCCCTCGACCCCGGTAACGTCGCGCAGCTTGTGATGGCGGCGTCGCCCAACCACGGCTCGGCGCTTGCCTATTGCGGCTTTGCCTTGCAAATCTGGCAGTTTCTCGACGACCCCAAAGCGCGCAACGTGGCCGAACGGTTCTACGCAACGGTCGAAGACGGGCTGAGCGAAGCCGCCGACGATTTGCGGCCCGATTCGTTGTTCTTGAAGGAGTTGAACGCTCGATCGCGAAACCCGCACGTGTACTATGCTCTGTTGTTGGGAACCGGGGCACGGCTCAGCGCGCACGCGGTTGCCGAGTTGCGTCAGCGCGTTGCCGAGGCCAAAGAGCGCCATCGGGTGGTGCAGTTCTTGGCGCCGAAGATCGAGCGCGTGCTGGCCGACGGCGACGAGTTGACCTACGGTAAGGGCGACGGCGTCGTGGCGGTCAAGAGCGGCCGCCTGGACGGCGTCGACGACACCATGACGCTCGACTTCGATCATCTCTCCCTCGGCCGGCCGCCGCAGACCGAAGGAGAAAAGCACTTACGCGCCGAAATCTTGAAGCGGCTCGCGCAGCCGATTTGAGGCGACAGGTTTCAGGCGTCAGGACAAAAGCGGCGTCAGGTTTCAGGCGTCAGGCATCAGGACAAAAACGCCTGACGCCTGACGCCTGAGGATGGTGGCCGGGTGATTTTGGCACGTTGAATGCTCCCTTTCTCGGAATACTTTCTTCCTGAGGAGGACAACATCATGGCCGACGAAGAATGGGGACTCTGTAAAGATTGTATGTGGTTCCAGATCGAGCCGACCGCGGAACCCGAAGACGAAACGATGGGCCTGTGTATCGACGAAGACTTGCAGCGGTTCCGCCTGCGGGTGTCGGGCAACAGCGGGTGCAATCGTTTTATGCACGGCGAAGTGGCTCACGCGGCCGGATCGAGCGCCGCGCCGCCCGTCGCCGAGCCGGTGCGCTGACGGAGCCGACAGATGCGCCGCGCGCGGCGCATCTGCCACGTAGCCCTTTCGCTCCGCGAGAGGAAAGCCGTTTACCTCGCGACCATGCGACGCGCGTGTCCCATCGGCCCCCTGCCGCAGACTACAGACCGCCGTCACTTGCGCCGCGCGCGGCGCAAGTGAGCAGCATGACGGACGACACCCCTCCAACTGTAAAGTCGCAAACCTTATGTCTGATGGCTTTACGCTTCCGCGACGGAAGGTATCGACATCCGCTTGTTACAAGCGCGCCCCTTCAGGCATTTCGAAGATGGCCAATTCGCGCCAAAACGATGCCGGGCGATCAATACTGACTAGCTAGGCCGTCCCGTAATGCACTCGACGGCCTAGGAAGGCCATCCTCCGCGCCTCCGATCACTCCTTCTTGTGCGGCGGCGGGGGTGGCGGCACGGGCCGGATGACGCGAGTCTCGCCCGGCGGCGCCGCTGGTGCGGCGCTGGCGGGCGGCGGCGTCTTTCGCGGCGGCGGAGGCGGTGCGCTAAGTGTGCGTGCAGGCGCTTTGGCGTCGGGGGCAATCGCATCCGGCGGCGGTGCGGCGGAAGGCCGAGCTACCTTGGGCGCCGGCGGCGGTGCCACGCGCATCGCTTGTGCCGGCCCGCTCCCGCCGATCGCGCCAAGCTGGTGCGACCCGCGCACCACCACGCGCACGCCGCCGATGTCTTGATCGTGGCCCGGCTCGACGTGCGTCGATTTCTCCGTCGCGAAATCGACGCACACGATCTGGCCGTCGGCAAAAGTATACTGGCAGGCCAGCGGACGCGCGCCTCGCGCATAGACCTGGCAAGCACGGTTGTCGCTGCCGATCTTTACGGGCGTCGTTCCCAAGCTGACCGTGACGACTTCCTTGCCGCCGTAATGCACCTCGAGCCAGGCCTGCCGGAAGGCGGCTTCGACCAGCGCCAGCATGATGCCGATCGCCGCGCCAAGAACCGCCGCGCCGAGCAGCCCGCCGGCGCCACCCGGCAATACCGAGGCCAGGATGAAGGCCAGTCCGCCGACCACACCGCCGACCGCTCCGCCCAGCGCGCCGCGGGCGGCCCCCAGATTGGGCACGAACCACGACAGGCCCCAACCGGCCAGCAGGCCCATCAACGTCCAGCCGACGATCCGCCCCAGCGGCATCAGCACCGCAGCCAACGCGCCGATCACCGGCAGTTCGGCGGTCGCCGCGGCGAACGAATAAAGGATTTGACCGGCCAACGCGCCGCACACGCCCGCGACGGCCCCGCCGATCGCCGCGATGGTCGCTTCGCCTCCGCTGAATGCCGGGCGATGCAAGTAACGGTTCTGCCCGGCGACGAGTGCCAACGACATGCCGCAGCCGGCCAGCAGGCCCCAACCCGCGGTCCGCAGCAGATTGCGCCAAAAGCCCTGCGTGGCGCCCGACTCGACCAGCGAGCCGCCGTAAATCGCCTTTTCGGCCTGACGGAAGCCTTCGTCGAAGTCGCCTGAGTTGACTGAAAACACGAGCTTGCGGTCGCCCGTGACCTGGTCGAGAAAATCGGTGTCGGCATCGCCCGTGCCGATGGCTACGATCCGCAGGCCCGATGAACGGCACTTGCCGGCGGCGTTCAGCGTGGCTTCGGCATCGTCGGGCTGACCGTCGGTAAACAGCAGGATGCTGCGCGGGACCGAGCCGTCGCTCCAATCCGCCGGACGGTTGTCGAGCTCGCGGGCGGCGGCCTCCAGTCCAAGATCCATGGCGGTGGTTCCGCCATCGGCGAGCCTGGCGATGGCGCTATCGAGTTGGGCCGCGTCACTCGTCAGTGAACTGGCGCGATGCACTGAGCGGCCGAAACCGACCACCGCGATCCGGTCGGCCGCGCCGTGGTGCCTCGCGACGAAACTGGTGGCGGCCGATTTCACTTCGCGCAGCTTCTCGCCTAGGCGGCCTTCATCGCCGCGTCCGCCTTCCGTCATGCTGCCCGAACAGTCGATCAACAGGCAGACGGCCTGCCCGCCGCTCACAGCGCGGGAGCGTGTTGCCGCCAGCAAGATTTGCCCGGCCAGAGCGCCGGCCAGACAGCCGGCCGCGCCCCACGCTGCCAATCGCCGCAGCTTCGCGTCGTGGAGCCAGTTCTGCGGCAGCGTGCCAAGTGCGTCGTGCGTCATGCGGTCTATTGTAAATCGCCGCCCGGCACGGTGCAAAAGACAACGCTTATTCGTTCGCGCCGTCCAGTTCCTTTGAAGGGACCGGTTCCTCGCTTTCTGGGGCCGGTCCGTTCTCGCCGCCTGGCAGCGTCTGTTGCTTCAAGTATTTGGGCAACACGGTCCCGCGCCTCAAATTCGGCGCCGCGGCATGATCGCCCGGAATCGCAGTCAGTCCTGCGGTTTCACCACGCACGACCACACCTTGTCGGCCCAGCAGACCGGCGATCGGACCCAGCACCGGGCCGCCACGCGGCGCGAACTTGCTGTTCGGCATATAAGGCACCCAGGTATCGCCGGTGTAATAGGACCAGGCGTCGTCTTTGGTCCAATACCACCAACGACCGTTGTGCAGACGGTAGCGCCACTGGTTTTCAGGCCGGCCCGGCGGGGTTGCGGCCGAAGGTGGTCCCCAATAAAAGACGTGCGGACCGGCCGGGGCTTCGTTGCCGGGCATCGCTCGCGAATTGGTAACGTCCTGGGCCGACGCGGTGGTCGCCGCAACCAGCATCACGCCGGCAGCCACCGCGGCCGGCGCCGTCAAAAAACTTAAAATCCTCATCACCCGCTCCTTGCTTGCTTGAATGGTTTTATACTTCACACGCACGAGAATGAAACATTGGCGGTGGCTGGGGCAGAGCCTGGCCATGTGAAGGCCAGCACCTCGTTCATCTCGGCGGCCAGGCGATGCCCCGGTTGGTCGCACCGGGGCATCGCTTGGCCGCCACGCTGTTGAGGGTCGCTAGCCGCTATTTGGCCAAGCTCTGCCCCAGCCACCGCTTTTCCTCGCGGCGAACCGTCTCCTTATCGGCCGAGTGAAGTATAGCTGCTAGAATCATAGGTCGGACGCGGTGCGGCGTCATATCGAGGTCGTCATTGACGCCGTCCCTTCGGGGTCGGGATAATGGCGGCTGTGTCGGGCCCGCTCCTTTTCCATGCCAACCTCTCCATGACTAGCCAGCCGCATTCCTTGCAGGCAATCGCCCATCGGGCACTGGAAATGGTCCCCGCCAATGCGGTGATCGGACTGGGCACCGGACATGCCGCCGCCACGTTCATTCAGGCGCTGGCCGACAAAGTCAAACAGGGTTTTGTGGTGCGCGGCGTGCCCACTTCCAAAGCTTCGGAGGAGTTGGCCAGGAAGCTCGGCATTCCGATCATCGGGCTCGACCGCGTCGAAACGCTCGATCTCGACGTGGACGGCGCCGACGAAGTCGATCCGGCCGGAAACCTCATCAAGGGTTATGGTGGGGCGCTGGTGCGCGAGAAAATCGTCGCGGCGGCGGCCCGCCGGCTGGTAATCCTGGTCGGCCCGGAAAAGCTCGTGCCGCAACTTGGGTCGCATGGCATTTTGCCTGTTGAAGTCATCCCGTTCGCGGTCCCCTTGTGTACGCGCCGGCTAGCAACGCTGGGATGCCGTGCTCAGCCGCGGTTTCAGGCCGGCAAGCCGTTCGTCACCGACAACGGCAACCAGATACTCGATTGCCGCGTGCAGCCAATCTCCCGGCCCGACGATCTGGACCGCGCCATCCGCGACATACCGGGCGTGGTCGGCACGGGGCTGTTCATCGGCATGCCCGTCACGGTGCTCGTGCAGCGTGGCGACGAAGTGGAAGAGATGCCGCGCGCGTAACCCGCTTGCGCACGGTAGCCCGCTTGCTCCGCAAGCGGAACGGCTTTGCCACTGCTTCGGGTCCTTCGTAGTGAAGATCGTCCAAATGTGAACGCCGTTCCGCTCTCGGAGTGAGCGGGCTACCAAATCGCCATCGCTACGCTACCATTCACAACATGGCTCAGTCACATTACGGCTCCTCCCCCTCCAAGGTCAGCATCGCGCTGGTGCAGATGACTTGCGTGCGCGAAAAGGAACCCAACGTCCGCAAGGCACTGGCCCGCATCGGCGAAGCGGCGGCGGCCGGAGCACAAATCGTTTGCTTGCAAGAATTATTCGCGGGCGAATACTTTTGCCAATCGGAAGATCACGCCCGATTTGGCGAGGCCGAGCCGATTCCCGGCCCGACCGGCGAGGCGCTGGCGGCGGCGGCCCGCGAGCACGGCGTGGCGGTGATTGGCTCGCTTTTCGAGCGGCGGGCAGCGGGCCTCTACCACAATACGGCGGTGGTGTTCGACGCCGATGGCCGGCAGGTCGGTCTCTACCGCAAGATGCACATTCCCGACGACCCGCTCTATTACGAAAAGTTTTATTTCACGCCGGGCGACCTGGGCTTCAAAAGTTGCGACACACGTTACGGTCGGGCAGGCGTCTGCGTCTGCTGGGACCAATGGTATCCCGAAGCCGCCCGACTGACCGCCCTGACCGGCGCCCAGATTCTGTTCTATCCCACGGCGATTGGCTGGCACGAAAGCGAGAAAGAAGAGTTCGGCGCAAGCCAGCACTCGGCCTGGGAGACGATGATGCGCAGCCACGCCATCGCCAACGGTGTGTTTGTGGCCGCGGTGAACCGCACGGGCAGAGAAGGCCAGATCGAGTTCTGGGGCGCTTCGTTCGTGGCCGATCCCAACGGCAACGTGCTCGCTCGCGCCGCCCACGACGTCGAGGCCACGCTGGTGGTGGATTGCAATCTCGATCAAATCGACGTGGTCCGCACGCATTGGCCGTTCCTTCGCGACCGGCGCATCGACGCTTACGGCGATCTTGTGAAGCGGTATCTGGATGGATGAGAGGGATGAGAGATGAGGGATGAGAGACGTAGGGTGGGACCAGCGAGCTTGGGAGCGCCGGCCCACCGAGTTCCCGATTTGCAATTTGCAATTCGCAATTTGCAATTTGCAATATCTCCGTCCACTCTTGGGTGTCTTCGTGGTTAACCGCAGCCCTGTTCCCGCCGCCCTCGGCTATCGCATGCCGGCCGAATGGGAGCCGCACGCCGCCACGTGGCTCTCGTGGCCGCACAACCGCGACTCCTGGCCCGGCCAATTCGAGCCGGTGCCCGGTATCTGGGCCGAACTGGTCCGTGTGCTCTCCGGTTCCGAGCCGGTCCACATTCTGGCCGGTGGCGAAGCGGTGATGGGCGAGGCCCGGCGGCTGGTCGGGCATCTGCCAAACATCACGCTGCACGACATCCCGACCAACGACGCCTGGATGCGCGATCATGGCCCCATGTTTCTCGTCGGCCCCGCCGACACGCCGCCGGCGCTGGTGGACTGGGGCTATAACGCCTGGGGCGGAAAATATCCGCCTTTCGACCTCGATCAGCAGGTGCCGCGACGCATCGCCGAGCTGCTTGGCTTTCGCCGCATCGAGCCGGGCATCGTCCTGGAAGGCGGCGCGATCGACGTCAACGGCAGCGGCAGCGTGCTCACCACGGAGCAGTGCCTGCTCAATCCGAATCGCAATGCCGGCCTGACTCGCGCCGAAATCGAACGCTATCTGGACGATTACTGCGGCACACGGCACGCTATCTGGCTGGGCGGCGGCATTGTGGGCGACGATACCGACGGCCACATCGACGAGTTGGCCCGGTTCGTCTCGCCGCGCACCGTCGTGGCGGCGGTGGAAGACGACCCGCACGATGCGAACTACGAGCCATTGCACGACAATCTTCGCCGCTTGCGCCTGGCCCGCGACGAGCAAGGGCGCCCGCTGGAAGTCGTCCTGCTGCCGATGCCGGCCCCGGTCTTCTTTGGCGAGCATCGCCTGCCGGCCAGTTACATGAACTTTTACATTGCCAATCGGCTGGTCGTCGTGCCGCAGTTCGGCGACGCCGCCGACTCGCTGGCACTCGACATGCTCGCCAGGCTGTTTCCTGACCGGCGGGTTTGCGGCCTACGGGCGGTGGAGTTGGCGTGGGGCTTGGGCGCGTTTCACTGCATTACGCAGCAGCAGCCGGCATGATAAGGACGCACAAGCGAAGCTCGCTCGCGCGACGGTCTATTGACCGCCGGATTGTAGGATGCGGAGAACGCCGGCGGCCGGGGCGTTCGTGGGGCATCTGCGCGATCGCCAGCCCAAACACCGCACACTTGAGCCGCCACATCCGCGTCTACCTCTTGAAACCGCTTCGTGGCATTCGGTTTCCTGTGCTGCCCAGCGTCAATTGCAGCTTCGCCGCTGCGAGGCCAGGCGGCAGGATGCAGGGTACACCTCCGCCACGACCCGAGCTTGCCTCGGTCGGGCGATGATTGGAAGCCAGAGGCCGGCGCGACAAAATGCCCCTTCCCTCACGGGAGTCCGTCAGCCGCCGCGACGCGGCGGCTGGCGGACTCCCGTGGCGCGCGCTGCCGTCGGAAGGAAGGAAGGTCGTCGCTTCGTCTCTGGCTGTCAATCAACGCCCCACCGGCACGAGGCCGGCCGTGGCGCGTCATTCCCGCTACGCGGCTTTGCGGGCAATCGCCAAATCTAGCCGTGGGTTTGCGCCGGTTTCCAGCCACGGCTGAATTCCCGCGCCGCCTCGCTTACGCTTCGCGTTTGCTGCGGACGAATGAAGATTCCGCGTCAGGCGGCGCAGGCGTGCAGCAACCGCGAGCGCGGGTCGAGACGGTCGCGGAAACCGTTTTCGGCCTGCTCGGCGAAGCGGGCCAGCCCTTCGCGAAGCAAGGGGAGCGGGGTTTCCAGCTCGCGCCGCGCGCGATAGGTGTTCAGCGAGGTTTCGTCGACGCGCGGACGCCGCGGCGCCACGTCTTTCGCCACACGCACGTGCCGGCCGGCAAAACCGCAGGCCAACGCCAGCTCCGCCGCGAAACGAAAGGGACTCGTTCGCTCCGCGCCGGTGAGGTGCATCAGGCCCGTCAGTTTCTTTTGCAACGCCAGATGGACGAGCATGGCCAGATCGCTGGCCAGAATCGGCGTGGCGTGCCGCTCGGCATCCACTTCGCAAGGCTCGCCCTGAGACAAACGTTGCCATAGATGCTGAGCGTAATTGGCCGACGCACCGGACGGACTCCAGCCATAGGCGTGCGTGCGGACGAGTAGGGTATTGCAATCGATCAGGGCGTTCTCGACGGCACGTGCCGCTTCGGCCCAGGGAGTCGTTGCCTGGGGCGGCGAAGCCTCGTTGTGGAATAATCGCGGACCGGCGAAAACCGCGTCGGTGAGGAGAATCGCCGAGCGGGCGCCGACCCGCTGAGCGGCCGACACGACGGCCGTGGCCAACCGCACCTCGCCTTCCGCGTCAGGAGCGGCAATCTCGGCCGTGTCCCAGTTGGGACGCGAGAGCGGCCCGCAGTGAATGATCTGCCGCGGCGATTCCAAAGCGATGGCCCGCGCCAGATCGTCCGCGGAATAGGGGTCGCAGGAAACCATCCGGCACCCTTCCGGCCCCTCGGCCTGCCCGGCGATGCCCAGCACTTCGCACCGCTCGACAAGGACCGCGGCGACATTCGCCCCGACCAGCCCATCTACGCCCGTCACCAGTACCTTATCCACGTCCACGTTTGGCCTCCATGCCTTGCTCGAATTTGCCCGGCGGGCGGGCGGGGATGACCCGGCTGCCGCCGCCAGCGCGGCAGCAGCGAGGGCGGGATTCTAGCGAGAGACGGCGGCCCGTCCAAGGTGAATTGTCGGAGGATTCACCGATCTCTGTAGGGAACGGACTCCGTGCCGTTCCGCCGGATGTCGATCGACGTTCCGTCGGTCCGCACGGAACGGCACGGAGTCCGTTCCCTACAGAGTACGGGGCGAAAACGCGTTACCGCACCCGCTCGGCTTGACCCTTGTGCGAAGTGGGTGTTAGACTTCCTGCCGCGCCAAGGAAGGACATCAAACACTGCGAGCGAAGGAGCGACCGTGGCAGTCACCTCGACAATGGGAGTCGTTTGCGTTCAGACGCCGAACGAGCAACCAAGCAGGAAGCACCGCCGTAAGTTCGGCAGCCGGCCCTTGCTGGAATTGATCGTCCGCCGGCTCACCGATTGCCAGCAGCTCGACGGCGTGGTGGTTGTGGCCGGCCGAGCAAGCGGCGACAAGGCCGGGGGCAGCGAGGCGGTGGCCGATCTTGTTCCGGCCGATATACCGATCTTGTGGGCCGAGCAGCCCGATCTCGTGGGCCAGCTCAACTCGGCCCTCGACGCCACGGGGGCCACGGGACTGGTCAAGATCGATGCCGACCACCCGTTTGTCGATCCGGTGCTCGTCGACCGGCTGGTGACCACCGCTCAATCGCAGCCGGAATGCGATTACGTCGGTTTTTGCTTTCGCGATGGGCGGCCGGTCATCCGCTCGCGGCTGGGCAACTTCGCCGAATGGTACTCGGCCGATGCCTTGCGGCGGGCCGAACAGACGGCGACGGTCGAAGACCGTCACCACGTGACGCGGTTCCTCTGTTCTCATCCCGACCGCTTTCGGTTGCGATTCATTCCCGTCCCCGCGGCACTCGAATCGGGCAAGGTGTGGCTGTCGGTCGACAATCACGAGGCCTGGGAACACGCACAGACGATGTATGACTGGCTGGGACACGAGGGGCTCGACTGGGACCGCATCGCCGAAATGATGTCGGCCTAAGCGGGCGAAAGGATACGCGAATGGATGCGGGTGGTTTTGCAATCGCGGGACGGTGGATCGCTGCCGAGCAACCGGCGCTGGTTGTGGCCGAGCTCGGCCAAAACCATAACGGCAGTCTGTCGCTGGCCGAGCAGCTCATCGACGCCGCCGCCTGGGCGGGCGCCGACGCCATCAAGCTCGTCAAGCGCGATCTGGACAGCGAGCTTTCGCGCGAAGCACGCAGCCGCCGCTATGACAGCCGGCACGCCTTCGGCGCCACTTACGGCGAGCACCGCCGCGCGCTGGAGCTCTCGGCCTACGAGCACGCTTTGCTGGCGGCACGAGCGCGGCGGCATGGCCTGATCTACATCGAGACCGCCTGCGACGTCGCCAGCGCCGCCGTGCTCGGCGAGCTGGGCGTCGACGCGTTCAAGATCGCCTCGCGCGACCTGACCAACCTGCCGCTGGTGGACGACGTGGCCGCGCGCGGCAAGCCCGTGATTTTCTCGACCGGCATGGCCGGCCTGGCCGAGATCGACGAGGCGGTGGAGGTCGTGCGAGAGGCGGGTCCGCCCTTCGCCGTGCTGCAATGCACGTCGCTCTATCCGACGCCGATGGGCGACGTACACCTGCGGAGCATGGTCACGCTCGGCCAGCGTTACGCCGTGCCTGTCGGTTTTTCGGACCACACCACCGGCCTCCTGTTGGCGCCGGTGGCCGTGGCGATGGGAGCGACGATCGTCGAAAAGCACCTTACGCTCGACCGGAGTCTGAAAGGCACCGACCACGCCTGCTCGCTGGAGCCGGACGAGTTTCGACAGCTTGTCAGACAGGTGCGGCAGGTGGAGACGGCGTTGGGGCGAGCGGACAAGCCCGTTGCGGAAGGGGTGGCGACGGTGCGTGCCAAGCTGGGCCGCAGCCTGGTGACGCGCGTGCCGCTGGCGGAGGGCACGCGCATCGAAGAGCCGATGCTGGTTCTCAAATGTCCCGGCGACGGGCTTTCGTGGCTCGATCGTCAGCGCGTGGTGGGGCGGCGGCTGAAACGAGATTTGGCGGCAGATGAAAAACTGAAACTGGAAGACGTTTTTTGAGATTTTGGATTTTGGATTTTGGATTACGTCGGTCAAGGAGGACCCCCCGCATGTTCGACACGATGATGGAACGCCGACCCGTGCAAGGTTTGCTGTTTGACATGGGCGACGTGCTCTACGATGCCACCGGCTGGCGCCGCTGGTTGCTGCAGCTTTTGTCACGGATGGGCCTGCACACGCATTATCGCACGTTGTACCATATCTGGGACGACGATTTCCTGGCGGACGTCTACCGCGGCCGCCGCGACTATCACGAGGCGTTTCAGTCATTCCTGCTGTCGATCGGCTTGTCGCACGGTCAGATCGACGAAGTGCAGGCGGCCAGCCAGGCCCGCAAGCGCGACCTGGAAGCGAACGCCCGACCGCTGCCCGGCGTGAGGGCGACCGTGTCGCGGCTGGCCGGGCAAGGGGTGGCTCTGGCCGTGCTGAGCGACTCCGAACAAGACGGCGACGGGCTACGGGCGCAATTGGGGCGACTTGGCCTGGGCGGCTATTTTTCGGCGGTCCTGTCGTCGATCGACTTGGAGTACACGAAGCCCAGCCCGGTGTGCTACCGCGCGGCCCTGGCGGCCATGCAGCTTGCCAGCGACGATGTCGCGTTCGTGGGCCACGACGGCGATGAGTTGGTGGGAGCGCGGGCCGTGGGACTGCAAACCATCGCCTTCAATTATGGGCCCGGCGCGGTGGCCGACCATTATCTGACGCGGTTCGACGAGTTGCTGCAGGTTGTCGATGCCCGCTACCATCACGCCGACCCGCTGACGAGTGCCGCCTGAGATGAGAATCTTTGCACGACACGGTTTGTGGGACGGTCCGCTTGCGGAGCAAGCGGGCTACGAGGACGAGCTTCTGCTGGAGGGAAGCTGGCCGGCCGACCGGCAATGCGCGGGACGGTGGTCGCTCGACGAGTCGATCGATGCGCGCTTCGCGTGGATCGACCAGCGGGCGATTGAGTTGGCGGAAATCGCCGCGGGCGGCGGGCCGTCCGACCCTCCGGCGACGAGCTTTCCCTACATCAATGCGCTGAGCTTGCGTTATTTCCTTGTCAAGCTGCTGCGCGTGTCGGGGTTCTTCAAAGACGTTCGGACGCTGACGCCCGGCGAGCGCATCGATCTGTACCTGACGGCCCATCGCGACGAAGCGTATGCCGTCCTCATTCAGCAACTCGCGCAGCAATGCGAAGCGACGCTCGAAGTGCATTGGCGTCAACCGCCCGCGCGGAAAGCGGCCAAATTGCGGCGAGCGCTTGCTTGGCGACAATGGGCGGAACGTGCCCGCCGCTGGCCCGCAGCGCCCCCAGCCGAAGAAGGCGACGGCGCGCCGCGCGTGGTGTTGTGCGGCAGTCCACGGATTTTGAACCCGGTTTGTGCCGAGCTGCTGGCGCGGGGCTGCCGCGTGTGGTGGTTGTACGAGCGGTTTGCTTTGCGTTGCTGGTGGCGCTGGCGGGCCGCGGGCGTCGAACAACTCGTGTGCGAGGCCGACGACGCGGTGGCGCGGCGATTCAACGATGCCTGGACCGGGGCGGAGCTTTGCTCGGACGGCATCGACCTGGCGCGGCCCCTCGAGCGATGGCTGGCGGAACGCGCGGCGGACGTGGGCGAGCAACAATCGGCTTTGATCGACCGCATCGAAGGGCATTTTCGCGCGGTCCGCCCCACCACCTTGGTGCTCGACGAAGACGCCACTCCGCTGAAGCGCATCGCCGTGGCACTGGCCCGCCGTCATGGCGCGCGGTCGTCTGTGGTGCAACACGGCGCGCCGTGCGGACCGTTTGGCTTCGTGCCGCCGGCCGCCGACGAGATTTGCGTCTGGGGCGAGTCTGCGCAGCGGCAGCTCGAGACCTGGGGCGTGGCGCCGGCGAAGATTCGAGTTGCGGGTTGGCCGAATCTCAAACCGCGTCTCTTGGAGCGTCCTCCGGCCCGGCCGACATCGCAGAGACCTGCCAGGCGGTTCTTGCTGCTGGCGACCGTCGAGCCGCGCGACGAGCGACCCGACGGCGTCGAGTTCCATCTCACGAGTGGCAACTACGCGCTGATGCTGCAGATGGTGCATGAAGTCCTATCGCAAATCGAACACGCCACGCTGACCATCAAGCTGCACCCTCGAGCTCGCAAGAAGGAGTTCATCCGCTTTCAGCCGCGATTGCAACCGTGGCTGGAGGACGGCAAACGGAACGAATCGCGTCCCGTATTGCCGGTGCGCGTGGTCCATTCCAAGAATCTCGCCCGATTGGTGGCGGCCAGCGATTGCGTGCTGAGCTGTGCTTCGACCGCCGGCATCGAAGCCGCCCTGGCCGGAGCACCGGTTGTGCAGATCTTGCCGATCGGTTCGGGCAACGTGCTGCCGGCCGACGATTGGGGGTTCGTCGGCACCGCCCGGACCGCAGGCGAGCTGGCGGCGTTGGTCGACGCGGCTCTTGAGCGCGGCTGGGCCAAGCCGGCCGAAACCGCCGATCGGATGCTTGCCAACGTCGGCGAGGCCGCTGCTCGCTCAATCGTGGATGGCCTGATCGCCGACAGCGATCAACAGTTGTTGGTGCTCGGCGCATCCGGTCGAGAGCTTCCGTAAGGTGGGACAAGCGAGCTTGCGAGCGCTGGCCCACCGTAAGCGACGTCGTTCGCGGTGGGCCGGCGCTCGCAAGCTCGCTGGTCCCACCTTACGACGAACCGAAACACCGATTTTAAGAGTCGTTCATCCCATGTCGCACTCCTCCGCGGCCGACTACAGCACGCTGACCTCGCTGGCGGAGGCTCCGTCGCCCGTCAGCGGATGGCGGCGGTTGGCGGCCGATATGGCGGCGGTGGGCTGCTCGTCGGTCGTCTGCCAGGGTCTCGGTGTGGTGACCAGTCTCGTGCTCCGCGCCGCGCTCACTCCGGCCCAGATGGGCGTGTGGCAGGGCCTCAAGCTTCTGCTGGGCTATGCCAACTACACGAACCTGGGCGTCAGCAAAGGGGCCGCGCGCGAGCTGGCGATCGCCGTCGGCAGTGGCGAGACGGCCCGCGCCCAGCAAGGGCTGAACCTGGCCTTCACGGTCAACACCGTGACGAGCCTTGTGTACGGCATCGCCCTGGCCGCGGCCGGTCTCTGGCTGGCGCGCGATCGTGGCGGCCTGCCCGCCGATAGTTGGCTGGTCGGCCTGCTGGCCTTGGGCGCGCTGGTGGTCGTGCAGCGGCACCTCACCTTCCACGTGACGATCCTGCGGTGCAAGCAGTCGTTCGCGCTTACGTCGTGGGCATCGCTCGTTGAAGGGTCGCTGACGTTGGGCCTGGCCGGCTTGGGCGCCTGGCGATGGGGTCTGCCCGGCCTGTATGGCGGCACTCTTTTGACGCTGCTGGCCACGCTCGGCTATCTGCACTGGCGAGGCGTCGGCCCGCTGGCACTGGCCTGGCAGTGGAGCGAGATCCGGCGGTTGGTCGCCATCGGCGGCCCGATTCTGCTGGGCGGCGTCGCCACGGCGCTTTTGCAATCGCTCGATAAGCTGATGATCCTCGCCATTTCGAGCAATCGCGAATTCGACCTGGGGTGTTACTCGACGCCGCTCTTGATTACCGGACAAATCTATGGCCTGGCGAACATGTTTGCCCTGGTGGTCGCCCCGCGCTATGGCGAGTTGTTCGGCCGGACGGGCCGCCGCGACGAAGTCGCCCGACTGGCGGCGCGCGCCAGCGAGCTGCTGGCGGCGGTGACCTCGCTCAGCGCGGCAGCCGGGCTGGTGATCGCCGTTCCCATGCTCGCGTGCCTGTTTCCCGCTTATCGGCCGGGCCTTGTACCGGCGACGTGGCTCGTGCCGGGCATCATCATGCTGGCGCTGGCTCTGCCGCTGAACCAGTACTTGGTGGCCGTTTGCCGGGAGCGCTTGGCGATGGCCGCGGCCGTTGTTGCGCTGGCCGCGGGCGCGGTCGCCGATGGCGCCGTCCTGGCGACGGGGCACGGCATCATGGGCGTGGCCGCGTGTACGGCGATCGTCTATGCCGGCTACTATCTGCTGTTGCTGTCCGTATCGATTTGGCCCCGGCTCGACGCCGCCGCAAGACGACGCTACCTGATAACGCACATCGTTGTCTTGCTCTTCCCGTTGGCACCCGCCTTGTGGCTGACTGACGTGCAAGCGGAGAGCATCGACATCGCGCGCCTCGGAGGCAACGCCGTGGTGGTGCTGGCGGTGTGGAGCGTTGTGGCCGCGGCCGGCTGGCGGCTGGCTGGATGGAAAACCGCTTGCCAAGACGGAAATTGTTCAAATGGCCCAATGCCTAACGCCCAATACCTAACGCCTCCCGACCCATGCCCCGACTGACGCTGGCCGAACTCGAACGCCGCTGCCAGAAGCCCGATTATCGCCAATCGGGCAATTGGATGGCGCGCCGCATCAGCCGGCCGGCGGCTTTGCACGTCACGCGCGTGATTGCTCCCAGCGGAGTTTCGGCGCACGCCGTCACCGGCCTGGCCACGGCGGTTGCGCTGGCCGCGGCCTGCTGTTTCGGCATCGGCACGATCGGAACGTGTTTCGTGGGCGCTCTGCTGCTGCAAGTATGGTATCTGCTCGACCATGTCGACGGGCAGGTTGCCCGGCTCAACGGCACGGCTTCGCTCGACGGCATCCAGCTCGACTATCTCATGCACCACGTAGTCAATCTCGCTGTGCCGTTCAGCCTGGGTTATGGCGCTGGTCGAAGCGGCGGTGAGGCGTGGCTTCTTCTCGGATGCGCGTTCGCGCTCGGCCTGTTGCTCATTGGGCTGGCGAACGACACGCGGTACAAGGCGTACATTGCTCGTCTCAAGCAGATCGAAGGCCCTTTGCTCGTCCAGCGGCGTGGGGCGGACGAAGTCGCCGCCGAACATCTCCGCACAAGCTGGTTTCAGGCCGGGCTTCGGCAGGCCGTATACTTGGCGCGGAAGCTCTGCGAGATACACGTTGTGATGAACGCGGTCACGGCCATCGCGGTTGCGCAGTGTTGGATCGGCCAAACGCTGCCGAGCAAGGTCTATCTGGCCATCATGTCGCCGCTGGCCCTCGTGACCGCGGTCGCCATCCTGGTGCGCGACGTAAGACGCCAGGCCGCCGAGCAGGACTATGCTGCCTGGTTCGCTCCTTGTCGAAGGGGGTCCTGCACGCCGACGTCCGCTATACTTCACGCGGTCGAGAATGACGCATTCGCGCCCGAACGACTCTCTGTAGGGAACGCCCTCCGTGGCGTTCCGTGATCCGCGAAATCACGTCGCCGCGGCTCCACGGAACGCCACGGAGGGCGTTCCCTACAGACGTCTCATTTCCGGCCGCGTGAAGTATAACGTCGTGCGGCGAACCTCTCTGGCTACTGCATCTGGAACGACCGTGTCTGGGAGACAGGCGGCGACAAATGAAGCATTCGGCTGCGGTTGCCAAAGTGAGTAACCAATGAAGTGGCGAGCCGGGCCATGTGCGTTGACGATGGCGTTCAATCCCGCGCCGTCACCGCACGCCATGCTTGGCCAAGAACTCGCGTTGATAGGTGACCCAGCCGCCGAGCCGTGCCCGATAGGCCCGCGCACGTTCCGGCTCGGCCGTCGCCAGGTTTGCCATCTCGCGGGGGTCGCGGGACAGGTCGAACAGCTCGTCGTGCGAGGTGTCGACGTAGTAGTGGTATTTGTACTGGCCGTCGCGCAGGCCAAGCACCACTTCGTGTCCGACGGACAGGAAATACGCCCGCTGGTCGTCGCGCTGGCGAAACAGGCTCTCGCCCTGCCATTCTTTCGGCGCGGGAACGTTCAAAACGTCGAGCAGCGTCGGCGCCACGTCGATGTGTCGGCCCACGATGTCGTTCCGCCGAGGCATCTCGCTTAAGCCGGGGTTGAGCAGCACCAGCGGCACGTGGACGGCCTGTTCGTAAATGCCGAAGCTGTGCGTCCGCAGGTTGTGCTGACCGAAGCTCTCGCCGTGGTCGCCCGTGATGGCCACCAGCGTCGAGTCGGCCAGGCCGCGTTTTTCGATCTCGGCCATGAACCAGGCCAGCGTGGCGTCGGCGGCGCGCAGGGCATTGAGGAAGCGGTCAAGCTCCTCGTCTTTCACGCCGAAATCGAGGCGCTGGGCGGGCGGAAAATAAGGATGGTGCGTCTCGATGGTGTAGGCGTAGGCCAAGAAGGGCCGTTGCGGATACTGGTCGATCCAGTCGAGCACGTCCTGGTACATCGTCTGGTCGTCGATGCCCCAGGAGTTGATCTCCTTTCCGGGATGGCTGCCGGCGTCGAGCACCGCATCGACGCCGCGGGCCTTGAGAAATACGTCCCGCTTCTGCCAGCCCCACGAGCCGGAATGGGCGTAGCAGGTGCGATAACCGTGGACCTTCAGCACCTGCGGCAGGCTGACGACGTCGAACTGCGGATGGTCGCGGACGATCAGCAGCCAGTCGGGCCGCGGATAAACGCTGTGCGACAGCGCCACCAGGCTTTTGCAGCTCGACGCAGCTTGCGCGTAGACGTTGTCGAACAATACACCGCGCTCGGCGGCCAGACGGTCGAGATTGGGCGTGGCGGCAAAGCGCGAGCCGTAGGCGCCGACGTATTCCACGCCGATCGACTCCAGCACGATCAAGACGACGTTCTTCGGCCGGCGCTCGGCGGCCACCAAAGGCGCCCGGCCCGTGGCATCGGCCTTCACCCGGCGGAAATCGCGGTCGTCGATTTCGCTGAACGAGTAGTTGTGCGAGAACGGCTGGTCTTTCGAGAATTCCTGCACGCACGAGGCCAACAGCACCCAGTGCGGGCTTTGTGCGATGCGCCGCTCCCAGCGGTTGGGGTCGGTCCACTCGGCGCGGACATAACGTTCGCAGACGACGCCGCCGGCCAAGACCATGGCGCACAGCAGGGCCGTGGTTTTCGGCCCGATCGGCGAAAGCACCCGCCGCGCGATGGGCCGCCGCGCGATGGTCGGCGCCGCCACGATCGCCAGCGGGGCGGCGAACAGCAGGGCCAAAGTGCCCGGCGGAAAGTATTCGCGGGCCGACGACAGCATCACCTCGGGGCCGCCCACGAACGACAGCAGGCGGACGGTGAACGGCACCTTCGTCACTTTGAACATCGGCACGCTGGCCACGGCATACGCGCCGCACAAGGCAAACAAACCGATCGACAACCATCGCCCGACTCGACTCACGGGCGAGGGCCACCAAGCAAGCATACGCGACAGCGACCCGCAAACGATCGCCAGACCCGCGGCAAAGCAAACATCCGGGGCCGAGACCACCGCCAACCGCAATAACCAGCGGATGAATTCACCCAAACTGGAAACCGGAAACGGCAGCAGGAGCCATTTGCCGACGACGCCGACCAAGGCCAACAGCGTGGCCAGCGCCAGCCAGGTGTGGTCGATCGCCGGAGCCGCTTGCCGAGCGGCGGGGTTGACGGGCCGGGCGGCGCGCGAGAGTTGTCCGTCTGCGGCGGGTCTCGATTCGGACGACGACTCGACGGGCGGTCCGCGGCGCAGTGTGGATTTCATGGCGATTCCTTTCGCTCTCGTGCCAGCGGCGCCCCTTCCGCTCAGAAGGGTGGCGAAAATGCCCGTGGCATTTCCGGCGCCGGCCCCCAGTATCCGCACGTGGGGGCTTTGGTCAAGACCAGAGCACAGGAAGCGGGACTAGTAGATCCACTCCAGGCTGGTGTAGGGGCTGATGCCCGGCGAGAGCACCTGCACCGGCCCCGTCTGCAGGCTCAGATACTGGATGTAGTTGCGATCGAAGATGTTCGTGATGCCGCCCGACAGCATCAGGTTCCGCGATACGTTCCAGTAGCCGCGGACGTTGCCGATGGTCCAGCCGCCGACGCGCTTTTCGATCTGCGTGTATTGGCCGGGCACGTCGGTCACACGGAGCACGCCCGGCCGGTTTTGCTCGCGGGTCATCGTGGCGAACAGTTCCAGGCCCCAAGTGCGGCCGGCGTTGGGATCGTGGAAGCGGACGCCCGCGAAGCCTTGCAGCGGCGGAATTTGCGTCAAGGGCTGGTTGATCGTCACGTCGGTGCCGTACACATAATGGGCTGAGGCGAAGGGAGTGACCCGCGGCGTGAGGTCGAAGCTGTTGAAGGCCTCGAAGCCCCGCAACTCGGCCAGCGGCGTGTTGAGCGTGTTCAGCAAGACCGCCCCCGTCGGATCTCGGACCGCGTTAGCGCTGTAGGTAATGTAGTTGTTGACCCACGAATTGTATCCCCGCAAATAACCGCGCCAGCGGTCGTAGTTGCCGTTGATCTGGGCGTCGATCTGCCAATTGCGTTCGGGCTGCAAGTTCGGGTCGCCGATCACGCGGCGATAACCGCTCTGGATGATGCCCAGGAACATGCCGTCGGCATAGCGGTCGATGAGCGAAGGCGGCCGCTGCGATTGGCCGAACGACAAGCCGGCGCTCCAATGCTGCGTGATGTCGACCTGGTTGACCATGTAAAAGGCATAGAGTCCGTTGGCCTTGTTCAAGGGGCCCGCCGGCAGGGCGCTGGTGGTGGGATAGAACGCGGAGTTCGGCGGCCCGTTGATGGGCACCGTGTTGGAATAGGCGTTGGTATCGACATAGTCGCCGCGGCCGCCGATCTTGCTGCGGAAGTAGCTGGTCCAGGGCAACGTCATTTCGGCGAAGGCACCGGGGTTGACCATTGTCGCCCGCGGCATGCCGGTGGAGAACTGGAACGGATACATTCCGTTGCCCGGCGGCGAAGGCGGCGAGGCGGGCGTGGGCGCGAAGGGCGGATTGGGCAGGTAGGGATTGATCGTGAAAAATTCCGTCACGCGTTGATTGAGCACGCGCACGTCGGTGCCCGTCAACAGGCTCACTTCGTCCAGCTCGCCGAACTGCGCCGTCACACGTCCGCCGGTCGACATGAGCGAGCCGACCGTCGAGCCGCTGAAACCGACCAGCGGCGGCAGGCCGGCATTCTGATCGGCCGGCGTGGGAGGCGTTCCGAAGGATGTGGCGACTGCGGGATAGACGGATTCCGTCAACGACTTCTCGATGCCCGTCACGATCGGCTGCTTCGTCGAATTGAAGGTGTTGCCGGTCATGTTGTTGCTGTTGTACCAACCCTGCGCGAGCATTCGGGTCCAGGGCATGGTGACGTCTTCGTCGATGTAGCGCAGGTTGAAGGCATTGGTCTCCAGCGAGCTGACGTCGAAGAACTCGCCGGGGTAGGCCGTGTGGTTCATGTCTTGCCGGCGATAGGTGCCTTCAATTCGCTGGCCGGGCGTCAGGTTGTAGCCCAGCTCGGCCAGGATGTCGCCGGTGTTGTAGTGCGAGGGAATGTAGGTGCTGTTGCCGGCCTGGTAGTCGTTGCCGTTGCGATGGCCGTAGCTGAGACGATAGCCGAAATCTTGCGTGCCGCCGCTGACGGTCTCGCGGCCGTAGATTTGCTGGCCGTTGGGGAGCCAACTCATGCTGCTGCGGTATTGCTGCCGCTGATTGCGGGGCGTCGGCCGAGTGACGATGTCCATGAACGTGAAGCCGGGGCCGTACTGCACCGAGTAGGGGCCGGCCACGATGATCGTGTCTTGGACGATGCCCGGATCGATCTTGTTGACCACGGTGTCCAGGTCCCAGCGGACCGGCTCGAAATACTGGCCGTCGAGCTGGGCGTAAATCTCACGGTTCTTGAAACCGCGGATGAAGGGCGCTTCGGAAATGCTCGACCGCCACATGGTCTGCACCGCCAGCACTTCGTCGGCGATGGCCTGGGCCAGGTCGGGGCGGGCATTGACCGCCAGTGCCGGCGCGCTGGTGGCGCTGGCCACGGGGGCAATCGATTGTGCGATCGGCGCGCGATCGGCGGGCAATGCCTCCAGTGCGCTCATGATGCCGCCTTGACCAAACACGCCCAGGCTGCCGAGCGGCTGCGTGGGTTGCAGAGGTTGCAACGGGCTGACGGGCGGCGCGGCCGGGGCCAACGGCTGCTGCGGCTGCAACGGCGCCAGCGGTTGACGCACCACGCGAAAGTAGCCGCCTGACGGGCGAATGTATCCTTCCGGCCGGAAGGTGGGCATTTCTTCGGTGCGCCCGGCGGGCCTGGAGTTCGGGCGCCTGTACGCGGTCGGGCTGACGTGAGGCCCGATGTCGATCGAGGTATCGAGCGGATCGGCCACCAGGGCGTGCCAGAGTTGCGTGCGGAACAGCGCGGGGGACGACGCCGACGAACGCGCTCGCGCCGAACCAGCGGCCGGCGCAGGCGCGTCGTCGGCCTTGGCCGGCGCGGCCCCCTTGGCAAGCAGGGCACTCATCAACACACACCACGTTGACAGAGTGACTCGCCTTTTCTGAACAACGCACATACGCAACTCCTGGCAGCCGCCAAGCGCCGGGCCCGTCAGACGATGGTGCCGACTTTTGTCGGTTCCGGCGGTTGCTGGGTCGTCTACCAAGACGCTTCAGGCTGTTTGTTGAATCTTTGCGGGGTGCGAGCAAGTGGCGGCTTTCGGGACGCCTTGCTCGCAGATTCGGTCGGTACGGCACACTCCATAGGGCCGTACCCTTGGGAAGAATCGGCAAGTGCCCACCGCGGCTTTACATTCGTTCCATCCGGACGTAGGGGTTACGCCGCAATGACGAGTTGACCCGCCACAACGCGGCCGATTGGATAAACCTTGACGGCGGCTGGGGCAGAAGCGGGTCCGGTGAAACCGTATTAGCGCGAAGTTCTGAAAGTGATACTTCACGCGGCCGAGAAAGACCTTTTGCCGCGAGGAAAAGCGGTGGCTGGGGCAGAGCTTGGCCGCACCGCGTGTTCTTATGCTCAGGCCAAGCGCGGCCAAGCTCTGCCCCAGCCACCTCCCATCCCCACCGCCAAAAGCCGCAATCGGCGGGCCGGCGCTCGTTCCGGCGCGCCGGGGCCAGTCCCAACCTACTTCCTTAGCTGAAGCTGTTGCTGGATTCTGAGAAGCTCGAGCCGCCTTTTCTGAAACACCGCCGTAAGGCCCGCCGGCAAGTCCTTGGCGTTTTGAAGCGCCGCAAGGCCCTCCGCCAAATACCGTTTGGCGTCGGCGGCGGGGGTGCGCGGGCTGTCGGCGAGCCTGCCATCCGCAAAGGCCAGCGCGGCCCGCCAGCCGCCGGCGAAATTCGTGCGCACCTTCTGTCGCTCGAACGCCGTCAGTCCGGAAGTGGGCAGCTTGTCGTCGAACTCGACGGCCGCCTTCAGATGGTTGGCCGCCAGCCGCAGGCTTTCCAGTTCGACGGTCGTCGTCTGGTTCGCCGCCAAGACGGCATGGTTGGCCAGCGCTTCGTGGGCGCGGGCCGCCAGGTCGGCGAACCGCGACTCGGTGGCCAGCGCCAGCGCCCGCTCGGCGCTCGCCTTGCACAGATCCCGTTTTTCTCGCCAGAAGTCGCGGTCGGCAGCGAGGAACTCGCTGAGGGCCAGCAGAGCGGGGGCGTCCTGCGCCTGCGCCTTGCTCACGTCGGGCAGCCACGGCAAATAGTGCTCATACTCGCGAAGTCCCTGTTCGAGTTGCCCGCGGCGCTGCGTGGCCGTCGCCCCGGCGGCCGCGTAGCTGGTGGCGACGAGGGTCATCGCCTCGGCGCGCTGAGCGCCATCGGCCTTCGAGCTGGGCGCGTCGAGCGCCGCTCGCGCCCGGCTCCGCCTTTCGTCGAGCGTCGTTCCCAGCCCGGCCCAATAAATCTGGTACATGCACCAGGTAGGTCCGCCCTGTTCGACGCGCTGTACGCATTGAGCCAGCGCGGCGTTGGCGGCGGCCCGCGCGGCGTTGTACTTATTGGTTTCGCCGGCCACGAGCGCGGCGTTGTTCCGCGCGGCGGGCGCCCCGATCCGATCGGCAGCTCTCTGCATCCGCGCGGCATGGATCTGCGCCTGCCACCAATACGCCTCCGCAATCCGGCCCGGCGGCGCCTGGCCCAGATCGATCGCCGCCTGCAAGTCAGCAAGTCCTTGCGTGAGCAACCCGTCGACTGTGGCCGCCGGTACCGCCCCGCAGGTGGCCAGACGGTAGCGGACGCGACCCAGCGAGATTTGCGCTTCCTCCGGCGGCGACAACGTGTCGAGCGCCTTGAGACGCGCCTCGTCGAAGTCTCGCTCCGCTTGGCGGTAAACGTCGAAGTCGCGCACCAACAGGCCGTAGTCTTCGTGGGCGTTTCCCAGCGCCAGATAGGTGAACTCCGGGTGCGCTCCCCGCCCGTCGGCGATTGCCTTTTGGGCTGACTCCACCGCATCGTCCAGGTAGCGACGAATGATTTCGTCGGGCTCGGTGGTAAAGTTCGCCAGCTCCAGGCACGCCATGCTGTGCAACAGCAGAAACTGCGGATAGTCGTCGCTCTGCGGATCGCACCGATCGACGGCCCGTCGCTCGTCGTCCACGGCCTTCTTATAAAAATCGACCCGCCCTTTGCGGTCCAGCGGCCCGGTAGACCTGGCCTCCAACAGATTGGCGACGCCCGTCAAGCTGTGGAACCCCGCCGTTTCCTGGCCGCCCAGCAGCGCACGCGCTCGTTCGATATCGTCGCGTTTCAAGGCGGCCAGATCGTTGTGGACCGAAGTCGAGTATCGCGCCGTGCCGCGCCGGATGTAATAGTCGGCGACCGATGCGTCGAGGCCGATCGCCTTGTCGTAGGCCGCGAACACCGCGTCGGCGCCCGTGGTGTTCGACTCTTCGAAGACCTTCAAGTCGACTGCCGTATCGAGCCGGATCAAGCGCCCCTTGTTGGCGTACAGCAACGCGGCCTCCGTCGCCACGGGCTGGCGTTGTTTCTCCGTCATCGCTTCCACGAGGCGAATGCCCGGCGCCACGATCTGCTCGTAGATCGACTCGTTTTTGGCGGTGCCCAGCTTGAGGACGGCCTGCAAGGCCTGGGCATAACGCGGCACGGCGTCGTCGGCATGGCTTTGTTCGAGCCAGCGCGCCGACATCAGCAGCACTTTCGGCGGCGGCGATGGCCTTTTGGCCAAGGTATCGAGCAAGGAACTCGCCTGGGCCAGGTCAGCACCGGGCTTTTCCGCCGCCGCCACCGCCAGATCCAGAACGAATTCGTCACTCGGCTTGTTCGCCGTGCCCTCCGCGACTTGCTGTGCTCGGGACAGCCAACGGTAAGCCTGCTCGGCGTGTTCCGCGCCGCCGAAAGAGGGCGCCGCCAACGGACCGTCGCTCCCGTCCACGGCGAGCAGGCGCCGGGCCGATCCGATCAAGAGTTCGGCGGCGCGCGACCGCCGCATTGGCGTGGCCAGAATTGGCGGCGGCTCGTTCAACTCGTCGCAAAGCTTGTCGGTCAATTCGTCGGCCGAGAGCTTCTCATCGCCAACCCGCGGGTCCGACTGTCGGGCACGAAGCACCACGTAGTTCACATACCCGCGGTCGGCCTGCGGCACCTCGCCTTTCAACACGTCGCTGATTCTGCTCGCCAGCGACTCGGACGAAGCGGTTTCGAGCTGGCACTCGGCTTCGCACGCCTTGACGAAATAGTCTCGGGGGTGGCCGCCGGCTTGGACAATCGCCTCGTCGGCACGCCGACACATTTTGGCAAGTTGTTTCCAATCGGGTTCGGGCTGCGACGCGGCGCCCACAAGCTGCTCGATCAAGAGGCCCGCAAACTCACGACGGAGATCCTGCGTCTTCAGAGCGAAGCGGTCGATCTCTTCAATCGCTTTGTCCAGGCTCCCGGCTTCCTTGCTTCGCCGGGCCCAAATGGCCAGCGACGTCACGAGCCGCGCCACCATCGCGTGCGGCAGAAGATCGCGACTGGTTTTCCACGGCTCCAGGCTCTTTTGGACCGCGGCCCAAGGCGAGCCGGACTGCAAAAGGTCGATCGTCTTGTTGACGGCGAACAATCGCAGCAGCTCATCCGCGTTTGGCAGAGACTTCAGATCAAGGCGTTGGCTGATTCGCTCGCCCAGCGAGCGTTGGCCGGCGTCGCTGCTGGCGACCAAGACCGCGAGTCGGCCTGCCGACTCCGCAATCAGGTCTCTCGTACACGTCGTCAGCAGGCGATCGGCACCGTCTTCCCAATGCGCGTCGGCGCGCTGCAGGTCTTCGAGAGCGAGCGAAATCGCATCCAGGTCCGCACCCATCGCCAGCTCGCCCCCGTCGTAGCGAGCGGGAACCAAGGTACGCAGCAGATAAAACTGCGTCTGCGCGCGGGCCTCAGCGGCGCCAAATTCCCCTTTGGCAGCCTGGTGCAGCCATGTGTCGGAGTCGTCCCATGCCTTTTGTTGCCATGCGAGATAAGCGTGCAACACGGCGGACCGGCGGCGCAGATCGGACCGAGTGGAAAATTCTGCGTTGATTTTCGCATCGGCCTGCGCAAGATTCTGTTTGGCATCATCGAACGCCTGCTCACGGAGGTCGCGGTCCGCCTGCTCCAAGCATTTCCCGACGAGGGCCTCGGGCGCCGTTGCCGGCGGCTGCGGGACGGCTTCTTCTGGGACGATCTCCTTCGGCTCCTGCGTTTGCTTGTTCGACGGCGTTTGGTCGACCGTTGGAGCACTGTGGCTCTGCTTGTAAGCCACAACGGCCCACGCGACGAGCGGTATCAGCACGAGCGGGGCGATGAACTTGGACTTGCTTCGCCGAGACCCGAGCGAAGGACGCTGCACATCGGGATCGGTCGTCGAGCCTAGTTTGGCACGCGTCTCGCGGTGTTTCGTGGCGCTCGTTTCCGCTACGTTTGGCGCCAGAGGCATTTCGGGCATCATCGTGCCTCGACGCGCTTCGTCCGAGGCGGTGTGGGGCGGAACCGTTTCCGGCACGCGCGGCATGACGACGACCTGCGATAGCGCTTCGACCATCGCCTGGCAACTCGGGTATCGCTGGCGCGGGTCGCGGCTGAGTGCCCGGTCGAGTACGGATCGCTCCGCGGAACTCAATGCCGAGAGGTCGAGTTCCGGCGCGGAGAAGAATTGCGTGGTGGCCGAGGGCAAGCCCGACTCCAGCAGCAGCTTGCCGCAGCGCAGTTGCGCGTAGCTGACGGCCAGCGAAAACTGGTCGCTGCGGCGGTGCAGGCGTCCTTCGGCAAGTTCGGGCGCCAGAGTGATGCGCGGGGGCCGGTTGTCGAGGCCGGAAACCATGGCCTCCTCGCCTTCCAGCGCGCGGCACCAGGCGAGATTTGCCAGCTTCACCGTGTTGCCCACCAGCAGCATGTTGGCGGGCCGCACGTCGGTGTGGATCAACGACGCGTAGCGTGGACCGTAGGCCGCGGCATTCAAAGCGTCGATGCCGCTCGAAGCCTGACGCATGAAGTCCAACAGCTCCTCGGCCGGCAGGCCCGCGCCGGTCAATTCGCGCCGCTCTTGAGCCTTGTGCGCCAGATTGACGCGCGCCGATTCGCTGGCAATCACCAGTTGACGCGTCTCGGAACTCGTTTCCGCTCGGTCGGCGAACGAGGCGGTAATGTCTTCGCCCGCGGCGTTCAAACACCACCAGCCGAACAAGCGCGCCAGGTGCGGATGGTTGACCTCTTGCTGAATCGACCGCAGCGCCGAAAGATCGACCGTCTCGGACAAGCTCGTCAAGTCGTAAATCCAAAGCGAGCAGTGCTTGCCGCTGGGGCCGGTTGCCGACCAAACGTCGGTGCGCGTGTCGGCGTGAAAGACGTGCTCGCCCAACCGGTAGCCCGGCACCATCTCACGGCCCGGCACCAGCGTGGTGCGCGTTTCGGTCTCGATCCGGGCCGACCGCGAGTCGGTCGCATAACGCAAGAGGTCGGTGCCGCCTTGCACGGCGAACTTCAGCGAGGCGACCATTTCTTTGCAGCTTGGATAACGCTCCGGCGGCCTGGGATTGGTGGCGCGCTTCAACACTGCCTGCTCCGCTTCGCCCACGCGGCCAAAGTCGAGCTTGCCGTCGCGGTGCGTCTGCATCACCTCCAACTGCGACATATCCGGCCCGAAGGGAAGCTCGCCGCAACGCAGCTCGTAATACGTGATCGCCAGCGAGTACTGGTCGGTGCCGTTGGTCGGTTTGTTTTCCCAGTACAGTTCGGGGGCGCCGTAGGCGCAGGAAAGCGCGACCGACGTGGCGCGCACGTCCTCCCTGCGGGCCAGGCCGAAGTCGCAGACCTGCGCGGCGCTGCCCACGAGCATGATGTTGCCGGGCTTGATGTCGCAATGATAGATCGACTTGAGCTGCGCCGGGCCGGCTTGCTGGCCGGGCTCGCCCAGATCGTGCCGCGGCTCGTTGAGAAAGTCGATCGCTTTGGCGGCCTCTTCCATGTAGTCCAGCAGCTTGTCGACCGGAATCGCGGGTTCGCCATTGCCTTGATATTCCCGCAACAGATCGAAGAGATCCTTCTCGCCCAGTCCCATGGCCACGATCAACCGCTCGGCCCGCGCCGCGTTGAATTGAACCGTGGACGTGCCGGGCGCCGCTCGACCGCCGCTGTCCATCACGTTCGTTCCGAGCAGGTCGATGCTGTCGTCGTCCAAGGGAACGCCGTCGGCATCGATCAGCCATATCGCGACGATGGGAACCAGGTTGGGGTGCCGCACGCGCTTCATCAGGCGGAGCGACTTGAACTCCCGCATGCCGCGTTTGCTGTCGAGCATGTCGGTGATTTTCAGGGCGACTTCGGTGCGACCGGGACCCACCGCCCGCCACACCGTGCCAAAGCCTCCCTTGCCCAGCATGGCGACCAGGCGGTAGCCGGGGACCGGCTCATCGCCGATTTTGAACTCGCGTCCCATCTGAATAGGGCGGGCATCCCCGCCGTTGCCGTTGTCTCGGTGGGCGGCGCCCACCTTCCCGTTCATATCCGCACCGACAGTAATTCACTAGTTTAGGCAATTGGCAAAGCCGATGGAAGCGGCTAGGCTGGAAAATGAAGGGGGCGGGGATGCGCGAAGCATGGAGTTTCTGGCATAAAAATCAGGCAACTTCGCCCCCGCTTTGACGATAATAACCCCTGCGGAGACAGGGCTGATAACGAGAGGATCTGCGCTTGAGATCCAGTCGAGGTGGAGACCAGACGGCCTGGAGCGGCAGAGGCGGCCGGTCCGGCAGGTGGGTCGAGAAGAGATTGCCAGTGCGGCTTACCCTTACTATTCTCAGTGGCCTGCGCGCGGGAGAACGCATCCTGCTCGGTCCCGGTGAGATGCTGCGCGTGGGGCGCACATCGGGCGCGAACATCGTGATCTCCGACGACCCCACCATGTCCGGCGTCCACTATTTGGTCCGCTGCGCCGACGACGGCGGCACCGTCCGCGATCTGGAAAGCCGGAACGGGCTGTTTTTGAACGGCAGGCCCGTCAGCGAAGCCGCACTGGGCGACGGCGACCAGATTCGCGCCGGGAGAACGTACTTTTCGGTGATGATGGATTCCGTCACCGCGGGTTCGCCCGACGGGGCGGGTGGCTTTGGCGCGGACGACGAGACCCGATCGCCCAGCGCCGCGGAATCCACGCGGGCAGAGTTGCCGCCTTCGCCCCGCCGCGCCGGCAGGGGCGCTCCGGCCACGCTCTACCTGCCGGAGGCTTCGCCGTCGCCCTTCCCCTTGTTCCCGGTCGAGGATGAGACGCTCGATAGTTCGATGGTCCGCCAGCCGAGTGCCGCGCAGCCACCTGCCGCCAACCACGACCGACTCTATGCCGTCGTCGATGCCGCCGTCGCCAGGGGCCTGGTGCGCGAAGCGAAACGCGTGAACCTGCGCACGGAAAGCCTGCTTTCGAGCGGATCGTCGCCTTATCTGGCGGCCATCGTTCCCTATCTCGTGGAGGTGCTTTCCGACAGCGAGTTTCTTGCGCTCTGGCGGGCGACGCTGACCAAGAATCCGGGAATCTTGATCGAGTCGCGCGCGGAGTTCGACGTCGTGCTCGGGCATGCCCGTGGCTTGTTCTCCGCGAAAGACGATCAGGGCAAGCAGACGTACTTCCGCTTTTACGACCCGAACATTCTCTATGAGTGGCTGACGACCGGTCCGGCCGAGCGGCTGGCCGGCTTTTTTGGCTTCGCCAGCGCCGTCATTGTCGGGCTCGACAAGGGCGAGCGACTCTTGCGGCTGACCTACGAAAGCAACGAGTTGAATTCGGAAGAAGTCTTCGCCCGCTAACCGGCCGCAGCCGAGGGTCAATCTAAGAGCTTTTCCTTCGCCGCCGCGCGGCAGCCGCGGGCCGCGGCGCGGCGGCCGACTGGCGGCCGGTGCCACCCCGTTTGAGGCTCTTGCGCAGGGCGTCCATCAGATTGACCACGGGCACCTCTTCCTCCGCCTGACCGACGACGACTTCCTGGCCGGCGATTTTGGCCTCGATCGCCTCCTTGAACTTCTGTGTGTAGGTGTCTTCGTATTCGTCGAGCTTCGGCTCATCGGCGCTGGTTTGCTGAATCAACGTTCGGGCCAGGCGCAGCTCGTCGGCCGAGACTTTGCCTTCACCCACCTCCTCCACGAACTCGGCCACGGGTTTCACTTGGGCCAGGTAGCTCAACAGCGACATCGTGAGCATCCCCTCGAGGGGTCTGAGCAATGCCAGGTCCTCGCGGCCTGAGATGACGATCTGGCCCAGGCCGCAGCGTTTTTCATTTTGCATCGCCTGGCAAAGCACGCGATACGGTTTGTCGGCGGCCGCGCCTTCGGGCAGCAGATAATAATTCCGGCCGCTGTAATAGAGCGGGTCGATCGTGTCCGGCGGAACGAACCGGTCGATGTTCATGGTCCGGTCGCCCTGACTGCGAAAGCCCTCGCGCTCGCCGGGTTCGAGCACCACGTACTGGTCTTTGGCATACTCGTAACCGTAGACGATTTCGTCGTTCGGCACTTCGCCGTGAAGCGGGCAAAACTTGCGGTAGCGGATGCGGCTGTGACACGGCTCGTGAAGCTGATTGAGGTGGACTTCTCCCTTGCCCGGCGCGGCGGCCGTATAGGCCGCCACCGGCACCGAGACCAGACTCAGCCGCAGGTGGCCTTTCCAGGTGGGACGGGCAGTCATAGTAGACGCTCTTCGTGCGATGTTGGCCCCTGGCGGTGTGCTCTCCCGCCCGTCGCGCGTCCTGGCCGCACGCGGGGCGTGTAAGGTGGGACCAGCGAGCTTGCGAGCGCCGGCCCACCATTGTTAGGCGTCAGGTTTCAGGCGTCAGGCATCAGGTTGTTTGTCCTGAAGCCTGACGCCTGAAACCTGACGCCTCGATTCCGTGGGCGGGCGCTCGCAAGCTCGCTGGTCCCGCCCTATATGCTGTGGCTTGCGCTGGCACAGCAAAGCGGGAGTGCTAGCACCCGAGTGCTAGCAGTGGGCTGCTAGCAGCAAACCTCGCGCCACTCGCCGGCCTCACGGCACGATTTCGCAGACGGCCGATTGGCCTTCGCACTCGTCGACTTCGATTCGCACGCGCGGGGGAACGGCGATGCCACGCGCCGCAAGCTCGGCAATCAGCCGCCGGCCGATGTGCCGGGCCAGCATCTCGGCGGTGGTGTTTGGCACCGGCAGCAGCACGCAGTCGCCGCGGGGAAACACCCAGCGGCGCTCTTCGAACACCGCTTCCACCGATCGCTCATCGGCCGTCACCTGGATGGCGGGATGATCGGTGGGCAAAAGCACGTGATGGTCGAGTTCCAGCACGATGGCATGCAGAATATCGCGCAGGACTATGAAGTCGATGACGTAGTGGTTTTCGTCGAGCGGCCCCAAGACGTCGGCCGTCACGCGGTAGTTGTGCCCGTGCAGGCGCTCGCAGATGTTGCCGTTGAAGGTGATGAAATGGGCGGCGCAAAAGACGAGATAGTCTTTGGTAAGCCGGACTCGGTAGGTTTCGGGCATGGTCGAAATCGCAGGACTACGCAATCAACTCCCGAATCACGCGCGCCGGCTCGACGCCGGTCAGCTTCTGGTCGAGACCCTGATAGCGATAGGTGAACCGCTCGTGGTCGAAGCCCAACAAGTGCAGCACCGTGGCGTGGAAGTCGTGGATGTGAACGGGATCCTTCACGATATTGTAGGAGAAATCGTCGGTTTCTCCGTAGATCGTGCCGGGCCGCGAGCCGCCACCGGCCATCCACATCGTGTAACACCGAGGATGATGGTCGCGGCCATAGTTCTTGTCCGACAGGCCGCCCTGCGAATAGATGGTGCGGCCGAACTCGCCGCCCCAGATGATGAGCGTCTCATCGAACAAGCCGCGCTGCTTCAGGTCTTGCACCAGACCCCAGCAGGGCTGATCGACGTCGCGGCACTGGTCGGGCAAGCGGCCCGCCACATTGCCGTGCGTGTCCCAGTTGTTATGGTAAATCTGGATGAAACGCACGCCGCGTTCGATCATTCGCCGGGCCAACAACACCGAATGGGCGAAGCTGCCGGGCTTCTTGGCCTCGTCGCCATACAGGGCGTAGGTCGAGGCCGGCTCGTTCTCGACGCTGGTCAACTCGGGCACGCTGGCCTGCATGCGGAAGGCCAGCTCGTATTGCTGAATGCGGGTGTGCGTCTCAGGATCGCCCACGAGGCGGTAGTTCGCCTCGTTCAGCGCGTTCAGCCCGTCCAGCGTGCGGCGGCGGACCTCCGTCGGTACGCCGGGCGGATTGTTGATGTACAGGATCGGATCGCCGCCGGAGCGGAACGACACGCCCGCGTGCTCGCCCGAAAGATAACCGCTCGACCAGAGCCGGGCGGCAATCGCCTGCACCTGCTCGGTGTTGGTCGGCTTGGCCACCAGAACCACAAACGACGGCAGGTTCTCGTTCATCGAGCCCAGGCCGTAAGAGACCCAACTCCCCAGGCACGGCCGCCCGGTCACCTGGTTGCCGGTCTGCATGTAGGTGATGGCCGGCTCGTGGTTGATGGCTTCGGTGTGCATGCTGCGGATGAAGCACATGTCGTCGACCATCTTCGCCGTGTGCGGCAACAGCTCGCTGACCCACATGCCGTTTTGCCCGTTCTGGGCGAACTTGAACATGCTGGGCGCGATCGGAAACCGCTTTTGCCCGGAGGTCATCGTGGTCAGCCGCTGACCCATCCGCACGGTGTCGGGCAAGTCTTTGTCGAACCACTCCTTCATCTGCGGCTTATAATCGTAAAGGTCCATCTGCGGCGGGCCGCCGACCATGTGCAGGTAGATGACCTGCTTGGCCTTGGGGGCGAAGTGCGGACCCGGCGCGGCCAGGCTGGCGGCCGAAGCCGGCTTACCCCAGAGATCAAGCCCCAACGACGACAGAGCGGCCATGCCGAGCGCATTGGCTCCGCGGCTGAAGAACTGGCGGCGAGTTTCGTAGCGTACGTAGTCTTCGATGGGCAACATCGGGAACGTCTCCTGAGTGTTAAAGTCGTGGTTCACGCGGCCGCCACGGGCAAGGGATAAATGTAAATCTCGCCGACGGTGATTCCACCGATCGTGCGGCTGTGGTAGTGGGCGGGAATCTTGCCGCCGTATCTCTGCATGAGCTCAAGTGCCGCCTTGGCTAAGCGATCGTCAGCGCTGACGACTTTGACTTGGAAGGCGTCAAAATTAGGATCATGCATCGCGGCGGCAATTCGAATCACCTCGCCATACGCGGGGCGGAAGTTCTCATCATTAAACTGCTGCGAGGCCACCCAGAGGCTTGGCGAATTGTCGTCGTCCCCGCGATGCCAAAAGGCGACGTCAACCGGCGCGTACTTCTCGAATTCGCGGAGGAACGCGGCCCCTGCGTCAATCTGTTCTCTTACCAATGGTCTCGTATCCATTTCATCACTCCATCTTGCGGATGACTGGTCGCGTCGTAGAGTTCTCGAGCCTTCGGCTCGGGAACGAGCACGTACCGAGACGCTTCATTCCATCGAATCGTCACGGCCCAGTTTTGGGCAAAGGCCGGGTTTGCAACGCTGTCAGCGACACAGGCGGCGTCGAGCCGTGCCACACCAATCAATTCGCTGAGTTTGTGTGTCCAACACGCGTCGGAGAAACGTCTCTCCTCGTAGATTATACCAGGATTGTTTTCCACAAAACCAACCACGCACGCCTTCAGTCCACATTCGACTGCATATCCCGCGAGATAATAGACGGCGGACCATCGTTGGTTTTGCAACAAGATGCCCGCGTCGATCAGCCTCGTCTCTGCCAAGTCTTGCCAGTCTTGTTTCGTCATGCCTACTTGTTCAATACCTCATCCAAATTCATCAACTCATTCGTGAGCATCGTCCAAGCGGCCAAGCTGGCCGCGTCCAGCGAGGCGTCGGGCTTCGACTCGCCCACGGCGATCAACTGCTTGGCCTCCTCGACGTGCCCCTGATACCAGGCCGAAAGATCGTCGAGCGACGCCCGCACGGTCTGCGTCTCTTCAGCCCGCCACGGCCGGGCAAGCAGCCGCTTGGCCAACCGATCGAGCCGGCTTTCGTTCGTCTCGCCGCCTTGCTTCATCACCTCTTCGGCCAGATGACGGGCGGCTTCCACGAATTGCGGATCGTTCAGCGTCACCAGCGCCTGCAGCGGCGTGTCGGTCCGCTCGCGACGCACGGTGCATGTCTCGCGGCTGGGAGCGTTGAAGATGTCCATCGAGGCCGGCGGCGCCGCCCGTTTCCAAAACGTGTAGAGGCTGCGGCGATAAAGGCCGTCGCCGCTGTCGCGCTTGTAGTCGCGCGTGTTGCTGCCGATCATGGCCACCGCTTCCCAAACGCCATCCGGCTGATAGGGTCTTACGCTCGGCCCGCCGACCTTCTCGACCAGCAGTCCGCTGGCCGCCAGGGCATAGTCGCGAATCACTTCGGCGTCCATGCGGAAGCGCGGACCGCGCGACAGCAGCCGGTTCTGCGGGTCCTTCTCCAGCTTTTCGGGCGTGGCGATCGCCGCTTGCCGATACGTGGCCGAAGTCACAAGCTGCTTGAAGAACCGCTTCACGTCCCAACCGCCTTCGCGGAAGTCGACCGCCAGCCAATCGAGCAGCTCCGGGTGCGTGGGCAACTCGCCCGCCACGCCGAAATCGCCCGACGTGCGGACGATGCCCGTGCCGAACACTTCTTGCCAGAACCGGTTCACGGTCACGCGGGCCGTGAGCGGCTGTTCCGGCAACAACAGCCACTGCGCGAAACCCAGCCGGGTCTTGGGCAGCTCGGCCGGCATCGGTGGCAGCATGTCGGGCGTTTCCGGCTGGACCGGATCGCGCCGCTTGTCATAGTCGCCGCGATAAAGCACGTAGGCCATCGCCGGATCGCTCCGCTCCTGCATCACATGCGTCAAAGTGCCGCGGGACTTGATGGCTGCCTCTTCCCCTTCCAGCCCGGCGACCTTGCCCGCGAGCTGCTGCGAGACGCCGTCGAGCGTGGCCAGCCACCAACTATAGAGCTCGTTCTTCTCGGCATCGCTTCGCTGGTCGGCCGGCTTGAGCACCAGCGACACGGCCCGCGTCGTCTGCACGAGTTTTTGCACGTCGCCCGGCGGAAGGACACGACCGTAGATGCGAACGTCTTCGATTGACATCTCGTCGAGCCGGCCGGTGGAATGCCGCTGAGCCAGCTTGAAGGGCACCGTAGTGCGAATCGTGTTCTTCAGGGCGTTGGCCTGCACGCCGACCGGCTGCGGCTCGCCGTTAACGTAAACCTTCACGCCGCCGGGCTGGGCCGAGCCGTCGTAGGTGACGAAGACGTGCGTCCATTCGTTGGCCTTGATCGGTTTGTTCGAGACCACCTTCAGCGCATCTTCGGGCCATTGGTTGACGATGTGGCAGCCGACCTTGCCGTTCTCCATCCACAGGTCCCAACCGCGATACGCGTGCTCGTCGTCCATGCGGGCGAAGATGGCGCCCGAGCCGTCGAGCTTCGCCAGCTTGACCCAGGCGCCATAAGAAAACGCCTGGTCTTTCTCCAAGTCGCCTACGTCGGCGATTTCAGCGACCACGCCCGGCTTGCTCTGCAGGGCCTGGGCGGCGACGTGTCCCGGCTGCCAGGTGAGCTGAGCGGAAGCAGCCACCGTGCGAGGCTGGCCATCGAAGGTGACGGCAAAGGAGTTCTCGCCGCCGCCGTTCAATTCGGCATAGAACCGCAGGCCGTCACTGGGAATGAGGCCGGCCAGCGTCTCGGAAGTGGCCGATGCCAGCCAGCCGTCGAAATCGGCACGCGCGGCGTTACGCCGTTCCTCGACCTGTTTGCGGGCTGTGGCCAGCTCGCCGACGAGGGCGTTCCAACGCGGACGGTCATCCGCCCGCGGCACGACGACGACGGGCGGCGTGTCTTTGATATTGCCGTCCATCGCGTTTTGCGTGGTGTTGTTGAAGAACGCCGCCAACTCGTAAAACTCCCGCTGCGAGAGCGGATCGAACTTGTGATCGTGGCAAACGGCGCAGCCGGCCGTGGTGCCCAGCCAGACCAGCGAGGTGGTTTCCACGCGGTCGCGGGTGTAAAGCACCGAGTATTCCTCGGCGATGGCGCCGCCTTCGCTGGTGGTGATGTTGCAGCGGTTGAAGCCGGAGGCGACTTGCTGCTCGAGCGTGCGGTCGGGTAACAGGTCGCCCGCCAACTGCTCGATCGTGAACTGATCGAACGGCAAATTGCGGTTTAGCGCCCGGATGACCCAATCGCGATAGGCCCAAATCTCGCGATAGTTGTCGATATGAATGCCGTGCGTGTCGCCATAGCGGGCCACGTCGAGCCAGTAGCGTCCGCGGTGTTCGCCCCAGGCCGCCGTGCTCATCAGCTCGTCGGCCAGTTTTTCATAAGCGTCGGGCGAGGGACCGTTGACAAAAGCCTCCACCAGCTCAGGCTTGGGGGGCAGGCCGGTGAGATCGAGCGACAGCCGCCGGGCGAGCGTGCGGCGGTCGGCCTCGGGCGCGGGCTGCAGGCCGGCCGCTTCGAGTTTGGCCAGCACAAAGTAGTCGATCGGGTTGCGGCACCAGGCGGCGTCTTTCACGGCCGGCAACGGTGGCCGCACCGGCGCGATCAGCGACCAGTGCGGCTGATAGGCGGCGCCGTCGGCGATCCAACGCCGCAAGGTTTCTTTCTGCGCGGCGGTGAGCTGCTTTTTGGTGGCCGGCGGCGGCATCATCGCTTCGGGATCGCTCGACAGGATGCGACGCATGAGTTCGCTTTCGTCGGCCTTGCCGGGCGAGAGAGCGCCGGCTTCGATGGCGGCCTCGCGCTGATCGAGCCGCAGGTCGGCCTTGCGCGCCGCGCTATCGGGGCCGTGGCAAGCAAAGCAGTTTTCGGCCAGGATCGGCCGCACGTCGCGGTTGTATTGCAATGGCTCATCGGCCCGGCTCTCCGCCGAAAGATAGGTCAGCATGAGTAGCAGCGAAACCATACGCCGCACAAAGCGATCGTTCATTTACCATTCTCCTCCACACGAACTCGAATCTTGCTCTTCTTCGCCGCCCCATTGAGTCCTGAACCCTGAACCGGGGCGCCCCCTGGGCCCCCTGAACCCTCACTCGGCAGCACGCGGCTCCAATATCTTCCGCCGGAGCGAATGTGATACGACATGGCCCGTGCGGCCTGCCGCCTGTCACCGGCCAAGAGCGCCTCGACGATCGCCAGGTGCTCGCCGGTCTCTTCGGCTACGCGGCGAAAATCGTTACGGCTGGTAGTGTGCTCCCAGGCCAGGTCGCGGAAGGCGCGGAAGAGCGTCTTCAGCCGGCCGATCTCCTTGCCCAAAAAAACATTGCCGCACGAGGCGGCGATCAGGTCGTGCAGACGGCTATCGACCTGCCGGGCCTTCTCGACCGCCCGCATATTGAACGTGTTTTTGCGGCCATTCAAGCGGGTCAGCTCCTCGGCCAGCGACTCCAGGCCCTCGATTTCGACGCGGCCGCAGGCGCTGCGCACGGCCTCGCACTCCAGCGCGCGGCGGACCTGGAAAATCTCTCGCACGTCTTTAGCGACCACGCGCCGCACGATGGCCCCGCGGTTCGGCACCAGGTCAATCACGCCGATGCCGGCCAGCGAGATCAGGGCCTCGCGGATGGGTGTATGGCTCACGCCGAACAGGTCGGCCAGTTGTTGTGTGGCCAGATGCTGGCCCGCCCGCAGACGTCCTTGAAACACCTCGCGCAGCAGCGACTCGACGATGGCCTGACGTCGCAAGCCATGATCGCAATTCAAGCGGCTGGTAAGGGGCGCACTCGCCACGGCGGGCAGCAATCTCCAAAAACGGGTGACCGGGCGGGCAGGTCGGCGGGACGAACCACGAAGCAACCATGATGCTAACGCATGCCGCCAGGCTTGGCAAGCAGATTCTATAGAATCGACGGCCGATTCGACAGAATCGACTTTCAGGCTCTGGGAGTCCATCGCCTGGAATGGCTGCAACCAGCGATTGGTATCGATGGACGACCGCCACGTCAGCTTTCGATGGAAAGATTACGCGCACGGCGGGGGCTGGCGCACGATGACGCTGCTGGCGGTGGAGTTCCTGCGTCGTTTCCTGCTGCACGTCTTGCCCTCCGG